>CANQJI010000041.1 GCA_947624205.1 uncultured Akkermansia sp.
ATACGGAGAATACGGAGAATACGGAGAATACGGAGAATACGGAGAATACGGAGAATACGGAGAATACGGAGAATACGAATACGGGACATCGATTCCTTAATCCCTTCCAAGGCGGGTTTGAACAGGATCGCAAGCCTTTTGTACTGTACGCGATCATAGGCGACACCGTACGACTTCTATTGCAGCAGGGTCAATATGAGACCGCATTAAGACTTGTAGAGGAGGGGCAGCATGTATCTTTTTTCAGGGGGAGATTAAAAGAGATGATTGCTAGCGGTGAACTTGAGAGAAGAAGAAAAATGATTATTAATGCTGAATTCCAGAAAATATCAAACACGTTTTTTCATGGTAAAGCTCAGATAAGATTAGGTTCCTCTTCCTCCCCTGAGAAGGAAAAATCTTGTGTAATCCACAGAGAAAATGGCACTGATAAAATAGCGCAAGTTGTTCAATTTTATGAAACCATTCTGACTGATTGTTTGGTAATGGAGGAAGGTTATTTGTTTCTCCACATACTTTACAAGGTGGAAGGAATAGACGCTAGTCGGGCTCCATCCAATAAGTTTCAATGTAATCTGGTCGCAGGAGATACCGTCGTGCGGGGGTTCGAGCAGAGACCGGAAGAAGAAAAGTTGAGAGCATTTCCTTACGTCCTAAAAAGCGCGAGACTGGGGATTCCCCAAGCCATGTTAGCAATGCATTTGTACTACAAGTTTGGTTGCGGATTTTTGCCACCAGATAAACGTAAGTCTGAAGACTGGTTAAAATTAGCGAGGGGGATGATGCAATCATGTTATGACTTCGACCAAGTAGAAGATTGTGAAAAGCAGATCGTGAATTGCAGGGACAGATGCGACAGGTGAAGGATAGAGGACGATGCTCAACTCAAGCCACAAAGCTAAGCGCGACCTGCTTACGAAGATGAGTTCCATCCGCAACATAGACAGGGGCCCTGTTGTGCAGCGCAATTACGCGTACGGCAAGCTCGGACGCCCGATTTCCCGCACGCAGACCTACCTGCAGCAGAAGTTTGCGCAGGAGGATTCCTTCGACTATAACAGACGCTCGGAACTCACCGGCGCGAAGCTCGGGGAGGCTCCTTATGCCTACGCCTACGACAACATCGGCAACCGCATCACGGCGCAGGAGGATGCGGAGCACATCACCTACGCGGCGAACAATCTGAACCAGTACACGCAGATTGACACGGACGGCACGGTGTTCGTTCCGGAGTACGATGAGGACGGCAACCAGACGCGCGTGCGGACGGGCACGGGCATCTGGAAGGTGCAGTACAATGGACAGAACCGCGCCATTCGTTACGAGTCTGAGGCGGATTCCACGCACATCATCACGTGCGTGTACGACTCGCAGGGACGCCGGGTGGAGAAGAAGGAGGAGAAAGAAGGCGCAGCCATCAGTCACGTGCGCTATGTGTACCGGGGCTATCTGCAAGTAGCGGCCTACGATTTGCTCGCGGAGGGACTGCCCTCATTGTGGCAGATTATCTGGGATCCGACGCAGGAAATAGCCACACGCCCGCTGGCCATACGAGCGGACGGGGCATATTCCACGTACGGTTGGGACTTGACGAAGAACATCTGCGAGACTTATGCCGGGGCCACGGGCTCCCTCATGCACCGCTACGCCTACTCCCCATACGGCTTAGTTTCTCTTGAAGGTGACACCTCTTACCAACCTCTCCAATGGAGCAGCGAGGTGTATGACGCTGAGCTTGGACTCGTTTACTACAACTACCGCTACTATAATCCCACCGATGGCAGACGGATAAATCGAGATATATTGTTCAGCATAAATCAAATTGCTCTATATAATTATTTGTCTAATAATCCGATTTTAATGAAAGATATCTTGGGACTTAGTGCGGATGGTGTTTTAGAAGCCTTGGCGATATTAGAGAAAGAAACACAAAAATTATTAGGCAGGGTGGCAGGCGGAATACTAGCAGTATTCAATATAGGGCAGGCTGTTTACCAAGGCCTTGAAGCGGTGATGGATGTGCCCGAGTGCGTTAAGGATGAAAGGAGCTTGGGTATTTGGATGGAAAAACGCAGACAATTAGCCCGAAGCGCCTTATCAAATGCCATCAGTGGCTTAACAATGACAGCGGCAACAATTCTCAGTGGAGGGTGGGCGGCTCTTGCATCTTCAGCTATTCTGGGAGAGATACTCGAATTTCTGGAATCTCTCGTAAGTGATGAATTCATAGATCGTATTATAAATGCTGTAAATGATGATGTACCGTCCGTGAAATGCGATTGCACATACGAAGTCAGCTAAAACAAGAGGACGTAACATGCCCTTTATATAATGTGTTAACTTATTTACTATAGGCGTGGTCTATAAATCAGACATGTATATGTGGAATTATATATATAGAAACAAGATTGATGAGCTAGGATTGCCCGATTCCCGTGCATCCAAAAGACTTGTAGCAATTTATTGTATAGGAGCCTTGATAACTTCCTTTTCAGTGGGCGGTTCATTGCTTGTAGCATTTCTTGTAGTACTCTTCGTCCACTATTTCTGTCCTGACTGTCCTGACCGTCCTGAATTAGTGCGTGACATTGTTAGAATTTCCTGCTTTGTTAATTCTGTTGGTTGTATTTGGTTTATATATTGGTTATTTAAGTATTATCGAGGTAAGTATATCAATAGAGACTACATTAGTATCTTTCTGGCGTTTTTGGGTCTAGCAAGTCAAATCATCGGTTATTTTATGTTTTTTATACTTCCGAGATAGCGAGAGCCATAAGGAGTAAGTTAGAGATACTCACTTGATTACAGACCGAAGCAAACTATTTGGAAATGAAACTGTACATACAAACTCTTTGTGTTAGCGCTTTGATACCTGTGTCATCAGCGGAATCGAATATCCATGAAATGGAATCGTTGGAAGCAGTTCAATGGAGTGTAGATCACACAGGGAAATGCGCTCCCTATACGCCATCGAACGATGCCCTTAATAAGGCTAGAGAAGTATACTATCGCAACAATTAAATCTATTAACTATTATGAAAATAATCTACGTTTCCATCATGTCTATGATGCTTCTTGCCATGTCCTCATGTATTGGACTAAGTGATTTTTTCGGGTGCCACCACGTTAGGAGTGACAATTCCAACCGGGCACAGTTGGATGTTGTTGTTGAGGGGCAGGAGATGACAGTAACGCTGACCAATTTGACCGATAAAGTTGTAGCGGTCGATAAGGAAATGGAGCTATATTTCACGATAATTTTTGTAGGGGTAGACTATGGCATAGGAAAAGTTAAAGGATTCGGGAAACCCTTATCGGAGCGAATCGTGCTATTAAAGCCCAACGAGAGTGTCAGTAAAAAATTTAGAACCGGAGATATTCACCATGGGTATTCAGTGTCCCTGCCGGTAGGAGGGTGGAATGCAACGCCTGATTATAGCATGGCTGGAGGAAGAGTTCCTGATTTTAGCAAACTCGATGGCATAGTTGTAGAATATAGTAGCAGAAGTTGGGACAGCATGATGCCCGGAGTTTTGGCACATCAGCAAGGGTATGATTTGGCCGGACGATTTAATGCTTGATGCAAACGTATCTGTGGTAGTCAAATTAAAAAGAGGTTTCAAATACGACATGCGCCTTCATCGTGGGGATAAAGAGCTGGAGAGTTTCCGGGATAATTAATTGAAGATGGTCTCGTGACGACATTTTTTCGGGGAGGATTTGTGAATTGCAGGGATAAATGCAACTGAAACACCAAGAAGCCCTGACCACATGGCGCGACGATGAGCAGGTCATTTCCACGGATCCGCGCGGAATGAGCGGGGGAGATGTCACGAGCTGGGAGTACAACGACGCCTCCGGCATGGAGGTGAAGAAGACCTATGCTGATGGACGCATTGACTCGGCGAGCTTCCGGCACGGCGGGGCGGAGAGGAAATTCACGTACGGGTATCTGGCGGGCAGCAATCTGCTGCAATCGCTCGCCATGCCCAATAAGGTGACGCTGACGCAGACGTGGGAGGAGAAGCGAGACCTGCATCGAAGAGATGCTCTACACGCGGCTCAATGATGCGGGGAAGAAGGTGGAGGTGACGCGCCGCGGGTATGCGTACGATGCGCTGGGGCGTCCGACTTCCCGCGCGCAGGACTACCCGCAGCAGAAGTTTGCGCGGGAGGATTCCTTCGATTATAACAGACGCTCTGAAAGCGCCCGACGGCTGGCAGGGCGATTGGACAAAAGCTCAGCCTTTGCCCCGAAGGGGCGAGGCCGAGTCAACTCACTGGTGCGAAGCTCGGGGAGGCTCCCTATGCGTACTCCTACGACAACATCGGCAACCGCATCACGGCGCAGGAATGAGTTCTTCCTGCAGCGTGACCCCGGGAGCTTGGAAGGGTGATAAGACTCAAACAATGCAAACGAGTCTATGCAATAGCCTGTTTCCTGCGAGAAAGAGGTGTAGCAGAGGAGCAAGCCTTCAAGGTAGCAGGGTCAGGGAAGGGCTGGTGGCGACTCTCACTGACGAGAGAAAGTCACCGAGCCATGGGAAAAGAGAGGTTCGGCAGAGCAAACGTATTTGAGAGAAGTTAATCAACGGAGGGAATGCTCTTGTTGACTGATATCATCATTCATACGTATAAAAATCGTGACAACCAACGTTCATCATGATGACTGCTCTAAACTCTAATGCGTTTGCCCTGGGCTTCTCTCTTGCGTATTGAGTCTGCTGTGTTAAAATGTGAACGTGAAACATGAGAAGATGAAGGTGATAGAATTACACAGGAGCGCGGAACCATGAAGAAAAGTGATATGAAAGAACAGGAGGAAGAGTACAAAACACCTCCATTTGGACTGATTAATTATGAGCCGATTCCGGATGAAGTTCGAGCCTGGAGGGAGGAAGAAGTTCGGAAGGTACAGGCTGTTTTAATGGATACATTTGAGGCATTCCGCGTGGCTGTGAAACCGGCGGGCATAAAACGCAGTCCGGATGTGACCCGTTATGAGTTTGTACTTCCCGTTGGAAAAAGCATGCTGAATGTTACTCGCTTGAAAAATGATATCATGGCGGCTACTCAGAATTTCAGAGTGAATATCTTAGCTCCCATTCCGGGGACGACTTCTTTTGGCGTAGAGTTGGAAAACAGTGAACGTGAAGATGTCAATTTCCGCGAGCTGCTTTTGTCGTCTGATTTTGCGAATCCTCTCTTTAGATTACCAGTAGTCTTAGGGAGGGACGTTGTAGGGAAGCCGTTCATTGTTGACATGACGGAAATGGGACATCTCCTTATCGGTAGCACTATTGGCATGGGCAAATCTGTGTGTATCAATGACATACTTCTTTCCCTTCTGTATAAATTTTCTCCAGCTGAACTCAAGTTTATTTTGTTAGACTTAAAAAATATCGAAATGGATGTATACAAAACGCTGCCTCATCTTGGCATGCCGATTGCTAAGGATCCATCGAGTGCAGTGGGATGCTTGAAGCTGATCGCACGGGAGATGGAGCATCGATATGATATGTTTAGACGTGAAGGAGTGACTCATGTTGAAGCGTACAACAGGCGCGTATATGAGAGCCATTTAACAGCGGGCAAAACTGGCGGAGTTGGGAATTGTTCGATCCAGGATGAGAGTTCTTTGAGGGAGAAGTATCACCACTTGCCATACATTATTGTTGTGATTAACGAGTTGGCAGAGATCATGATGCAAGCGAAAGATGAAGTTGAGTCTCTCTTTGATAACTTTGCGATTGACGCTCCTGCCGCTGGTATTTATCTTGTAGCCACAACACAGTCGCCTCAGAGGCGAGTTGTGACAGAGAGCGTCAGGCATGCTTTCCCAAGTCGGATAGCTCTGAGAGTTACTGAAAGACGGGAGAGTCGTATCTTGCTGGATGCTGATGGGGCGGAAAATCTGATGGAGCACGGGGATGCTTTGTATCGAGGTACGGAAATGAATTGCGGTATGACGCGCTTCCGCTCCGCTATCGTTTCGTTTGATGAAATTGCCAACGTTGTTCGATTTTGTTCTTGTCAACGAACGCAGCACTTTATCGATCATGCGTAATGCCTTAAGAGAAAAGTCACCGAAGCCCGATGCCTCAAAATAACCGGTCACCCAACAGTATAGCATTTTAGTCGGCATATGCAAAGCTTTGCTGAGGGACTGAGCCAAAAAAACAGTTTTTGCTTTCTACGTAGAAATCAACTCTATTCTTCCTTATTTGCTCATCTTTAGTGATATATGTTTGATATTACCCCTTCTTTTTTGAGGCACAGGCTTTCAGAAAATTCTTTCTTCCCGTTTTTAGCATCCCTTCGGTGACTTTATTTTTGAGGCAATGCGTATTCGCTATGCGCCTGGTAGATTGGAGAGTGGAGGATCTGCTCGGCGAGTGAACGAAGATCTCCTTCCGGGGTATACTGGAGGGAGATATTCGTGCTCGGATACGTTAGTTCGAAGTGCCTTAATTCATCGTCATCATGGAGCGTGCGCACGATGCGTTCGCCATTGTTGGCAAGTTCCTCGCGGTGGCAATTTCCCGGTGCACCAGACGTTTCAAGAGTGCGGAAGAAGATTTGCCAGCGCGTGAGGTAGTAACTTCTCATGAGTTCTGCAAACTGGCGGTGTGAATAATCAATCAGTGGAGAGATGTCGGAGGTCCACGTCGTGATGAGACGCAGGAGGGGACGAGTGAGTTCCCCTCGTGATCCTTTCTCAGCACGCTTGGCAGCCCCCTGCAGGAAGCGGCCAAGCAGGAAATCCTCATGCGTAGCAAGTAAATTTGCCGAGAGAGAGAATAGGGCCAGGAATTGATCACGAAGTGCGTTAAATTGATTCATCTCGCCGTGTTCAAATGCCTGTTTGCAGAGAGGTAGAAGAACGCGAGCTCGTTCCGAGATGACTTGCCGGCACACATCCGCAAGATCGTAACGGAAACAACTATTCTGCATAAGTCGAGGATTCGCTTTTGATTCCGATAGCAGGAGAAGACCCGCTTTTCGGATGTCTTCCGGGTTGTAGAATACTTCCGGGTCACTCCATGTCGAAACTTGGCGAGCATCTAAACTTGGGCGAGCGCAGAGGATATTCTCCGGACATCCTTCACGGCGATTGGTGGGGCTATAGGCACTGCGAACGAGCAGGGAAAGCGCCTGTTGCAGGGCTGGAGCATCGCTTCCGTAGCGTGCTAGAGCGTAACGCTCCAGAAAATCCTTACGGCATATTTTTTCACGGTTATTAATGCGTTCGTAGAGGAGCTCATAGAAGAGAGGATTTGTCTCCAATCCCTCAGATAGCAAACCGAATCCGGAGGCCCCCTCGGCGTTACCTGAGGCTTTTTCAAGAATACCGAAACCGCCGTAGAGTCCCTGATTAGCGCCAAAATTGGAGAGCTCACACCAAACGTAGCGGCGACCGTCGTAATCGCGACGTAGGGGAGTGTTCTGTGCGAGGTTTTTCTCAAGGGCGAGAATGACGGTGTGTTCTTGATCTGTACCGGATAGGAAATTTTTCCTTGGATTTCCTCCCCATTCTTGCAGGAACCAAACTGAGCCGGGTGAGAAATCCTGCATTGCCCGTTGAACACCACGGGCGCAAGCAGTCAGGTCGATCCCTTCTGTTTGCCCTCCCTCATGAAAAAGATCGCCGGCAAAGGACTTCGCATGCAGACCGTACACCTTTACTAGATTTTTATACCATAAATTCGCCGCCTCGCGGAAAAAAGGGCTGTCCGGGCGTAACACGGCAGGACGCATACTTTCCCCGACCCATTCCCCCTGGGGTAAGATGTATTCCCTATGATGTGGAAAATCATGTGGTAAGAAACCGACGTAGCCTTGCAGCACGGGTTCCATGCCGAGCTCTTGAATACGCCTCACGAGCTCTTTGCCCAGAGCGGCCTCACTGTCGATAAGTTGTTGGGACACAGGAGCTCCTTCTCCTTCGAGGTTCCCCATGTTCCACCATGCTGAAAAACAGGGGTTTGCGATAAAGGACGAGGCAGAGGAAGCTGCGCCGATATCTGCGAGAAAGTTTTGCCAAACTTTTTCCAATCCAGCAGTTACCAAAACGTAGGAGAAGCCATTCAAAGCGAGCCGGTCGATTTCTGAAAGCCATTTTTCGCGATTCCAGTGGATGCCCGTGTAACTCATCGCACAGTAGTTGAAGGCAAAGTTGATCGGTAGGACCTTTGGTACTTCCAGCGGGGTGTGCGGCACCACGAAACGTGCTGCAGTCTTGTTGTCTCCATTCCAGGAGAGATGCACATGGCTCAAGTGACGCAGGTAATAGCCGTAGGCGCGTATGCATTCACGCACATTGGGAGCAGAGATCAGAAGTGTTCCCTGGGAAGTTCCTGAGATGAGCGTTTTCTCTTGTCCCGGTAAAATGGAGAAGGCAACTTTGCTTGCATACTCAGGAGTGACTCGTTTCACAAGTGCAGAAGCCGCCTCTTCTCCACTGAGAAGAGGTTCCGTCCCAGAAATTTCTCTCCCTTCCTGAGCGCGTGCTGAACAGTGGAGAAAAAGTGTCAGAATGATTGAGAAAAGGAGGCAATAACAGAGAATCTTCATGGGCTATAAATGAAACAGAAAGAGCAGGGTTAGAGAAACATTGTAAGCGCATTTTCTCCCCCAATGGCGTCTAACCACGGCTTAAACTCCGGAGGAATGGGGGCGAAAAAGAGCATGCGGCGTGTGAGATCTGCCGGATGGTCAAAGGAAAGATGCCATGCATGCAACATCAGCCGCCCCGGTTTAGCCTTCTGGCGCGTCATGTGGGAGGCATAAATGGCATCCCCGATGAGCGGGTGTCCTAAGTGTAGCATGTGCACGCGGATCTGGTGCGTCCGTCCGGTATGCAAGGTGCAGAGCACAAGAGAGGAATCAGTTGATGAGTCGTGATGCAACAGGTTGTAATCTGTGATGGCTGGTTTACCACTGCCGGGATTTACGACAGCCATTTTCATTCGATTCACCGGATGTCGTCCGATATTGGTGAATATCGTGCCCTTCGGTTCTTTTGGGCAGCCCTGCACCACGGACAGGTAGAGTTTTCTTGTGCTGCGTCCGGCAAACTGATTGCAAAGGGAGACGTGTGCCCCGTCGTTTTTTGCTACCACGATGCAGCCACTGGTATCTTTATCCAGTCGGTGTACGATGCCGGGACGTTCCACGCCGCCGATGCCGGAGAGATCTCCACAATGATGCAGTAGGGCATTTACCAGCGTCCCATCCGGATTCCCGGCTGCAGGATGTACCACCATGCCACTCCGTTTGTTCAGAACGATAATGTCTTCGTCCTCGTAAATGATGTTTATGGGTAGATCCTGGGGTCGTGCTTCTGCGGGAGTAGGATCCGGTATGTGTACAGTGATGTGCATGCCTCGCTCTACCGGAGTTTTTGCTTTGCAGATTGCTCCTTGTGTGAGAATATTGCCGTCCTTGATAAGCGCTTGGATGCGTGCACGAGAAAGTTCCGGTAGTCGGCTGCTCAGATATTGGTCAAGACGCGTACCGAAGGAATCTTCAACGATGAAGGAGAGTTGCTCCATCAGAGACCAGTGGGGTTGTGGATGAATTGCGTCGGTAGATCGTAGCGTTTTGCCAGAAGATTCGCCAGTGCTTGCACGCCGAAGGTCTCTGTGGCATAGTGACCGGCGAAGAGTAGATTCATTCCCATATCCTTTGCTGCGTTGAGTACCCAGTGGTTTTCTTCTCCAGTGAGAAAGGTGTTCACCCCACTTTCGCGAACATGGTAGATTTCTGCACCGGCGGCCCCTGAGCAGATCATCACGCGCTCTGCTGGAGCTTCAGGATCCGCCAGATGTCCAGTAACCTTCGCCCCGGTGAGTTCGGCATATTTTTGCCGCAACTCTGCCAGAGAACCGTTGAAGGAGCCAATCAGCGCCATTTGGATCCCGTGGCTTTCCAGGGCCGGGGAAACATCCTGCAAGCCCAGTCCGCGTGCAATACAGGCGTTGTTTCCCAGAACCGGATGCACGTCCAGTGGCAGGTGGGCTGAATATACCGCCAAGTTGTTCTCCAGACACAGGCGAATCTTTTTGCGCCACCAGCCCGTGATTGGTCGCAATCCCCCCCAGAAAAGTCCGTGGTGCAGCAGCAGTAGATCCGCTCCACTTTCTACGGCATCTTCCAGAGTTCGCTGCGTGCCATCGACTGCTGCCGCAACTTTGTGCACTCGTCCGTCATTTTCCACCTGAAGCCCGTTGAGTGCCGAAGGGGCGTCCCTCCGCGCTGTTTCTGGGGAGATACCCAGCGTAGAATCCATGAATTCGACAACTTCAGAAAGATTGATTTCGTTATTCATTGTTGATGTTAACGTTGCGTGCTGATATTTCTTCGTGCAATCTGCGAGAGAATTCACGAGCCATATCGTAACCATTCCGACGAAGATAAAGACCGAGAGCTGCTACCTCCACGAGCCTGGTCATGTCACGTCCAGGGGCAACGGGGAGGGTAACTCGCTCCACGTCTACTCCGAGGATAGATGTCATTTTACGTTCCAGTCCCAAACGTTCCGTTTCAGTCATTTCTCCACTGGTGAGGTTGATAATGAGGTCGATTTTCTTTTGACTGCGAAAGGCACGTAGGCCGTAAAGATCAGTGACATTGGTGATGCCGATGCCGCGGATTTCAATGAAGCCGCTGCTGAGCTTAGGGGCGGAGGCGATGAGTTCTCCGCTGATGTTGCGTACATTCACCAAATCATCCGCTACCAGGGAGGCTCCGCGTTCGACAAGACCGAGGGAGACCTCACTTTTGCCGATCCCACTCTGACCGGTGATGAGTACCCCAACGCCCCGTACATCGACCATGCACCCATGCAGCGTGGTGCTGTCCGCAAACTCGTTTTCCAGGATGATTGTAGCGCGGTTCACCAGACTCATCGTCGGCAGAGCAGAGACAAATACAGGGACAGAGCAGTCATCTGCGATGGATATGACATCTGCCGGCACCTCGAAACCGCGCGAAAAAATGAGACAGGGAACATCTTGTTCACAGATGCGTCGCAAACGTTCACCCCGTTCTTGTTCGTTCAAAGTGGGTAGATAAGCCATTTCTCCGGAACCAAAAATCTGGATCCGTTCGTGGGCATATGATAAGAAAAAGCCTGAGAGCGCGAGACCCGGGCGGTTGAGAGCCGGCCGCAAGATGGGGCGAGTCATGCCAAGAGGACTGTTGATCAGCTCCAACTCTAAGGTCGTGCGATATTTTTCGTAAAAATGTGAGACCGAAATTTGGTCAACCTTTTTGACGACCGGTTCTTTCATCTTGTCGTGGATTCTCGCACAGTTGACCGCATGCGTCAAGAACTTCTATCCAGAGAGAACGCATTTGAGCGAAGTCGTGGACTTATGTCAGAAATCCCTAACGAACCAGATTAGAGGTGGTTTCTTATTTGCGATGGACGACGTTCAGTCCGATAAGTTCGTTGTGGAGCAGTATGAAAAATGAATAGACCAGTATGGTCTGCATATTGGGTATTTCAGGGAAGATCAGTGGGATTTCCTTTGGATTTATTGCCGTTTTTTTCTGCCTTGTGGGCTTGTCGCTTCCAATGGGCGGCGAGTTGGGAACAGAGCATCAGTTGCACTTGGTGGAAAACCATGAGGGGGAGAAGGAGATTGTTATCCAGTGAGCCGAAGATGGCAAGCATCATGGGCGCTCCGACAGCGAGACTCTTTTTCGAACCGCAAAAGAGTGTGGTGATGCTGTCAGCCTTGTCAAAATGGGCCAGCTTGCAACAAAACCAAATTATGCCCTGGATGATGAAGAGCAAAAGCAGGGAGGCAACAATGAGCCCAAACAGATGATAAACATCCAGGCTCTGCCAATAGCCCTGAGCCGTGGCTCCGGAGAAAGAAGTGTAAACTACGAGCCAGATTGTGAGCTGGTCGTTCCGAGCAATGAGATTGCGGTGCACAGCAGTCCAGGCTTGCAGCTTGTTTTGCACCAGCTGCCCCAGAGCAAAGGGAAGTAAAATTTGGTAGCTGATGGTGAGCACTGTATCCATTCCCACATGCATGCCCCTGGTGTCGTCTACGGAGAAGAGGATGCCGACGAGTAGAGGAGTCAGAAAAACGCCCAGCAGGCTGGAAACGGAAGCTGAACAGACAGCGGCTGGTACATTCCCCCCTGCGACGGCTGTGAAAGCAATGCTGCTTTGCACTGTAGAGGGCAAGCAGGCTACGTACAGGAGTCCTGCAAAGAGCCCGGTACCGACCATCAGCTCCAGCACGGGAGAAAGAAGACTCACAACGACTGGGAAAAAAACAAAGGTGAAGAAAGCGACCATGCTCTGCAGGCGCCAATGCAGAATACCATCGACTACCGAACGGCGCGACAACTTTACACCGTATAGAAAAAACAGCAGCACAATGGCCGCCTGAGTGAGCCACTCGAAGCCTGTCGCCACGCCGCCACGGCACGGTAAAAACAGCCCTAGCAGTATACTGATGACAATGCCGCCGGAAAAAACATCCGGCAACAGTGCTCTGAGGCGTGTGAACATGTTTCGGAGATTACTTGCGGGGCGGGAATTCGTATGTGACGCGTCCATTGCGTGTGTCAAATACGAGGTGAGCTTCAAACTTCTTCCCGCTCTTACGACTCACGAAATCTTTGATCAATGCGCTCTTGCCCTTGGTGAGGAGCTGGGTTACCGTAGCGAGGTCTAATTTCACGCCACACATGGTGGGAGCGATAATCAACGGTCTGCCGTTCTTGCCAAAGGTGAGCCCTCGCACGTGCCAGCCGTCTTCCGCCTCTAAGAGTTCGAATTCACCTTTGCTTTTCACTTGAATTACTCCATGGCTTTTGGCCTTCGAGAGATCTGCTTCAACTGGAGACGGGCTTCCTGCTTTTGCGTCATCTCCTCTTCTTTTTGCACGGGAATCTGGGGACTTTCTTTCTCTCGGAGGGAATTCAAAGCCTAGTCCGCCTCGCACTTCATCCAGCACGAGGTAGGCGTCGAAAGGTTTGTGAGTACGCTGAGAAACGAATCCGGTAATGAGTTCGCTCTTGCCCTCTTTGAGAATGCCTGACAAAACCTCATGACTCAGCTCGATGTTCAGCAGATTCTTTGCGACGCTAAACCCTTTTTTCTTCCCACCCTTGCATTCAAAATCCGGAATATTCCACTGTTTCTCAGTTTCGAATAGTTCCAGCATCCCACGTTCCTTCACCGGAACCTTACCGAGGCTGATCTGCTCAGAGTTCTCTTTCTTATTCGCTTCTTTTTCGTCCTCGAAGAAGAACTCGGTGTGCCATACTTTTTTGTCCTGCGGTGGGGGGAGCAAGCGAATTCCTGCGCGGAAGGACTTTCCGAACTTGGAGCGGAAGCCGTCCATTGGCGGCAGTTCCTTTTTGGTGATGAGCTGTGTCATTTGCTTGTCATCCAAGTTCAATCCGGCATAGATGCGGCGCAGGTGGAAATTGCACTTCTTGCACGCCACGCCGTCCACACCGCTGGAAAGGGTCTTTGCTCCACAGGAGGGGCAGGCGATGGGTAGATCCGGCTTTTCCCCACCACTCATGTAGTCACGCACGGCCTTCACAATATCCGATGTATAGTTGCGGATATCGCGCATGAATTGCTCGCGCGGTAACTTGCCGATCTCCATCTGCTTGAGACGGTATTCCCAATCTCCCGTGAGCTCCGGACTTGAAAGTGCGCTTAGTCCAATGCGATCCAGTAGGTCAATGAGATCCATCCCACGCCGCGTGGCGACTAAATCTTTGCCATCGCGTGCAATGTATTCTTGTGCCAACAGTCCCTCAATGATGGATGCGCGCGTGGCAGGCGTACCGAGGCCACGGTCTTTCATGGCTGAGGCCAGTTCATCGTCATCGACAAGCTTGCCGGCATTCTCCATGGCTGTGAGTAATGTGGCTTCTGTATAAGCTGCCGGGGGTTTAGTTTGCTCTTCGTGGGCTTCAACCTTGCTCGTTTGCACTTTTTCTCCGGGATTTACGCGGCAGAGCTCATCCTTTTTCTTCTTCTCCGCCGTGTAAAGAAGCGCACGCCAGCCGGCTTTCAGCTGCACGCGTCCGTGGGTGATGAAGGTGTCCTCGCCGGCGGAGGATCGGATGGTACTTAGACGCTCCGTGTCCTCAAACTCCGCATTCGGCATGAAAACGCTCAGAAAACGTTGCACCACGAGGTTGAAGATACGCGCTGCATCGCCACTCAACGACACGATCTTTCCCGTGGGAATGATGGCAAAGTGGTCGCTTACTTTTGAGCTGTCAAAGACCCGTTTACTTGGACGCACCCATTTATTGTCCAGGATGTCCCGGGCGAACGAACTGAACTCGGGAAGTCCCTCTGTAAGGGTGCGCAGTGTACTCGTCACCACGCGCAAGTAATCATTCGGTAGGAATTTGGAATCCGTGCGGGGGTAGGTGAGTACTTTGTGGCGTTCGTAAAGTTCCTGCGCCAATTGTAAAGTGCGACTCGCAGAGAATCCAAAGCGATTGCTCGCTTCTTTCTGCAGCGATGTTAAATCAAAGAGCAGGGGGGGTGGGATAGATACCGGTTTCTTTTTTTCTTGCACGGTGGCTTCTTTCCCCTTGCATCGAGCTACGATAGCCTCCGCCTGCTCAGGATTCCAGATGCGCTCCCGCGTGCGCTGCGGATTCTTCTCATCTTTCTTCCACTTTGTGTCGAACCACTTGCCACTGTACTCGCCGTCTTTTGTTCGGAACTCAGCGTGCACTTCGTAGTAGGTTTCCGGTTGAAACGCCAGAACCTTTTTCTGTCGTTCCGCAAGAATTGCCAGCGTCGGGGTCTGTACCCGCCCCGTGGGGGTTACATGAAATCCACCGCCAGAGGATTGCAACACAGTTAGGGCTCGAGTACTGTTCAGTCCAACTAGCCAATCTGACTCCGATCGACAGAGAGCCGCATCGGCCAGAGATTGCATTTCTTCGTCTTTCTTGAGTTGTCCCCATGCTTCTAGGATGGCTTCATCCGTCATACTTTGCATCCAAAGTCTCAGTAGAGGCTTGTGAATGCGTCCGTAGCGGATGATGTTTCGAAAGATAAGCTCACCCTCTCGCCCGGCATCGCAAGCGTTCACCAGTGAATCTACTTCCCTGCTGCGTGCCAGCTTCAGGACGCGCCGCAGACGATCTGCCGATTTTGCGATCGGTTCCAGATCCATCTCCTTTGGCATGACCGGCAGATATTCCATTTTCCACGGCAGGCTCTTGCCATCTTTTGTCTGGGGCTTTTTCTGTTCCAGCAAGTGACCTACTGCCGAAGTGATGATCAACCGATCATTGGAGAATCCTCCACTCGCTTCATCTTTCCGAAGTTTGCCGTATTGTTTTCCAAGAACGCGCGCCAAGTCTGCGGCTACGCTGGGTTTCTCTGCGATGATCAGCTGCTTGCTCATTTTTCCGGTAAGGGGGTTGCCTTTCGCTTCATCTAGACAGCTCTTTTCTTCCCAAGAAGTCAAGCTTTATCTGTGGCATCTTTTTTCTTTTGCACTGCCCCCAGGGAGCTAACAAGACCGACTGATGTGATAAACCGTGCCAATAAAATCTTAACGAATTGTTGAGACTACCCCGTGTTCGCTACTTCTGTGCTCCATGTTTTGTGCAGAGTTTCAGAGATCTCTCCATCGCCTCTTTTGCATGATTCACGGGACTGCTTTGCCGACCTTGTTCTTGACACCCGGATGTGTCTCAGTTTGCTGAGATATCTCGATGCCCTCGGAAAAACAGTTGGCAAAAACTAACTCCTCCACGAGAGGAGGAGGAAGAAGCCCTCGTTTTTTCGATTCGGAGTATGACCAGAAAAAAGGCGCGGCGACATTGAGTCGAAGCGCCTTTCAAAAACAGTGTGTGTGGAAGATCAGTTCTTGCTCTTGGCAGCAGCTTCCTTGAGGGTCTTGCCAACCTTGAATTTCACAACCTTGCGGGGAGGAATGGGTACGTCCTTGGCAGGATCCTTCGGATTGCGACCGACCTTGGCCTTCACTTCCTTAATGGCGAAAGTGCCAAAGTTACGCAGCACGACGCGGTTGCCCTCGCCCAGCGAGGTGGTGATGATGTCAACAGCCTTTTGGATAACCTCAAGGACGTCGCTCTGAGTAAGATTGCTGTCAAGCTCGACGCAGATCTTGTTAACCAGTTCTCGTTTGGTGATCGTGTTAGCCATAATGGTATTGCTTTTAATGAATGAAGCTGTGCGTAAGATACACTAAAGAAAGGAGTTTGTCACACCAAAAAATGCATTTAAAAGAATTTTTTTGTGTCAACGGACTACTTGTTATGAGGAAAGAGAGCGAATTTGAAGTTGACAGATGTGTGATAAACAGGACAATAAAAGAGAGATGGCGGGTTCTTACAGTTTTCCTATGTCGTGTGAAGACGCTTGCAGGCTACAGGGTCGACTTGCTGGCAGTCCGTCCTTCCGCGAGACATCGCGGCCGTATGCGCGCTATTGCTATGAGGGGATGGAGGCATCAGTTACTTACTACGAAAAGAAGGGGCGTCTGGTGCTCCAAGGACGTGGTGCAGAGGAGCTGCTGAACGCGCTCGGATTAAACGTTACGGTAGAGCAGAAGGAGCTGCCAATAGCTGCTTCGACGCAAGCGTATCCGGAGGAGAAGCTTCCCCATATTGGGGTGGATGAAAGTGGAAAGGGAGATTATTTTGGTCCGCTTGTCGTGGCGGGGGTGTACGCGGATGCTGCCGGCATGAAGCGTCTTGCTGCACTGGGCTGCAGAGATAGCAAGCAGATTCGCAATGAAGCTCAGATAGCACGCATCGCTGCGGCCATACGTTCTGAGTCGGGTGTGGAAGTAGAGTTGCTCTGCATCGGACCGAAACGCTATAACGAGCTGTACAGGCAGATGGGGAATTTGAATCGTCTACTTGCATGGGGGCATGCCCGTGTCATTGCCGCCCTGCATGCACGCGTACCTTCTTGCGCTCATGCACTGAGCGATCAGTTTGCTGCCAATGAGTGGGTGTTGCGTCGTGCCCTGGCCGCCACCGGTGCTTCTATTCGCCTCCATCAGCGACCACACGCGGAGGAAGATGTTGTTGTAGCCGCTGCTTCTATCATGGCGCGGGCACGTTTTGTGGAGTGGATGGAGCAGACCTCCCGGGGCGCGCAATGCGAATTTCCACTCGGATGTGCCCCTCATGTGCTTTCTGCCGCCCGTATTTTTTTGCAAAAACACGGGCGCGACCGTCTTCCTGACGTCGCCAAGCTTCACTTCAAACTCACCGAGCAGCTCTAAGCTTCGTGTGTCGTTTGCCGGTTATTTACCTGGCCAGGAAATTCCTGCAGTGGCGTAGATGTCCTGTAATTGCTGTCGGGGTTTTTCAGGCCAGCATTTGTTGGAAAGAGGACTGGCAGGACTGGGGTGCAGGATGGAGCCGAGGGTGAAGGAAGAGTCTGGGATGGATTCGGATGCTTTGCGAAGTTGATCCATGGCGTAGGCACCCACACCGATGAGGCAGGGGGGTTGCAGTGCACGGATGAGACGCACAAGATGGCGTTGACAGGCAGAGTCGATTTGCTCCGCCTGAGCGCGGGGAAGTTGGGTGGGCGGAATGTTCGCTCCGCTTTCGCTCATCCAGATGAGTGGGCAGTAATTCGCCACGTAAGCGTGCGAAAAGAAATTTTCCGCTGTACCGTAGAGCTCCTCAAAGAGCCCCCAGAGGCGGCGTCCGCTTACCTCTGACCGTGGGCAGGAGAACCCCTGGATCGGGCGTTTGGGATGCACGGCAGGAGGTTGACCAATGGAAGCAGTGATTCCCATCCAGAGGGTAACGGCAGCGATTTCTCCAAAAGGGACGCCGGTCTGTGCCATGCCAAAAGGACCGGGATTCATGCCGAGGAAGAGTACCTGCTTGGAGGAGCGAGCGAAGCGGCGAATATACGCCTCGTGCCCTGCGCGGGCGTACACGAGCGGGTTGTAGGTGAAAGCCACAGGCGGAACAAAGGTAAGTTTCTCCATGGCTAGTGATAATTCATCGGCGGCTGCCAGCACCTCATCTACGCGATTCATGGGCCTACTCTAACACACTCCGTGGGGGCTACCAAGCAAATAAATTATCCGCTTGCCACGGTCAGACCTCTCATGTAGAATGGCACTCGTGAAGATCATAGCCATTGCAAATCAAAAAGGGGGAGTTGGGAAAACCTCTACCGCAGTGAATTTGGCGGCTGCTCTTGCTGCGCGCGGCAAGGAGATACTGCTCATCGATGTTGATTCTCAAGCTAACGCCAGTTCAGCTCTCGGTGTTTTTGTCAATGGTGACCAGAGTCTTTATGCCGCGTTGCTCGGGCAAAGGAGCGCTGAGGAACTTATTCTGCCGACGGGGAGACGGCACCTTTCTATTTTGCCGGCGCACATGGATATGTCCGGCGTGGAGGTTGAGTTAACGCAGGAGGGTTCGCACGCGGAGTGTATGCAGGTGGCGCTCAGTGGGTTGAGGAAGAACTCGACCTTTGACTACGTCTTTTTGGATACGCCGCCTTCGTTGGGCGTGCTGATGACAGCGTCGCTTTGTGCGGCAGATGAAGTGCTTACGCCGATGCAATGTGAGTACCTGAGCATGGAGGGACTTTCAAAGATCCTTTTTGTCATGGAACAGATCCGAGCAAATGGTGTGAACTCAAAATTGAAACACGAGGGCATCATCATGACGATGTACAACAATACGAATCTTGCTAACCAGGTGATTGACCAGGTTCAGGAGAACTTGCCCGAGCAGTTGTACGAGACCATTATTCCTCGATCTGTACGCGTAGCAGAGGCTCCTAGTTTCGGCAAGACTGTGCTGGAGCATGATCCGGATGGCGCAGCGGCTTGCGCCTACAAAAATGCCGCAAAGGAATTTTTGCGCCGCCATCGCTAAGGGATGCTTGTCAGTTGGCTTTATCCGCGGTACTGCGAGCTTTGCCACCGGCAGGGCGCGTCGGATCTGTGTGCGGAATGCGAGGCAAAGTTGGAGCGGGTCTCTCTGCCTATTTGTCTGCACTGCGGGAGTCCGGTGGGCGGTGGAGAGGCGGATGCTCACTCGTGTGTGCAATGCCGTGGGCGTAATTTTGCATTTGATTTTGCGCGTTCCTTTTGCGCCCGTTCAGAGCAAAGTCTCCGGCTCATATACGGTTTGAAATATCACCATGGCAACTACCTGGCCCCCCCTTTAGCCAGGCTTCTCGCGCACCTGTGGGATGAGACGCCGGAGCTTGCCAATGCGAGAGATTGGTGTCTCGTTCCGGTTCCTTCTGAGCGTCGTCATCTGTTGAAGCGTGGGTACAATCAAGCGGAGGAACTTGCTGGCGAGCTTGGCAAATTGCGTGGATTAGCTGTTTTTTCACCTCTTTTGAGGCAGAAAACCAACGTAGAGAGTCAGACGTATCTCTCGTCGGGGGAGCGAAAACACAATGCCTTAGCCGCGTATGCCTTGCATCCTTCGTTTGCCTGTGGGAAGAAAAGACTTCCCGTTCCGAATGTGGTTCTCGTGGATGATGTTTACACCACCGGAGCTACGGCGCACGCCTGTTCTCGCTTACTCAAGAAGTTGCCAGGCGTGCGGTGTGTGGGAGTGCTCACTGTGATGCGAGCGGGGCGGCGTTGGAAGATATGAGAAAGCGCTCCCGCTCGTGTAAATGCAGTTGAGTAAAATCTGAACCCTCAATGAGCGTCGCCCTTGAAACGACCGCGAGGATGGAAATTGTGGTGGATTTGCACGAGTCGTTTCTGCTCCACGTGAGTGTAGATTTGTGTGGTGGAGAGATCAGAATGCCCGAGCATATCCTGGATAACGCGCAGGTCTGCGCCGTTTTCCAATAGGTGTGTCGCAAAGGAGTGGCGCAAGATGTGGGGAAAGACATTTTCACCGATGCCGGCTGCTTTCGCCCGTTGCTTGATGATTTGTCGAATCCTCTCTCGTGTAAGTTTGCCTCCGAGGCGGGAGAGAAACAGCACGCGGGGATCTCGAACTCCTTCTCTCAAAAGCATGCTCCGCGCTTGTTCTCGGTACGTTTTTAACGCTTGTGCTGCCGCGCCACCCAGTGGTACATAGCGAGTTTTTTCACCCTTGCCGGTGATGCGCAAGAATCCGTCCTCCCAGTCAATTTGCTCTGGTCGTAGAGAGATAAGTTCGCTCACGCGAAGTCCACTCCCGTAGAGCATTTCCAACATTGCACGGTCGCGTGCACCATACGGCAGATCATGCGGGTCGATGCTCTCAAGAAGCTGCTGTACAGTCGAGGGGGAAAGCGTTTGCGGCAAAGCCATGCCGACCCTGCCTGCCGACACGAGGACGGCGGGATCGCTGGGCAGGTTTCCTGTGTTCGTGAGGTAGCGCAAGAAAATGCGCAGGTGCACCATCATCACGCGGCAGCTGGAGGGAGTGAGTCCCTCGGAGAGTAAGTCATGGTGGTAATCTACGAGGTCAGGGGGCTGGAGTTTGTGGAGATTCAGCCTTTGTTGCTCCATCCACAGAAAGAAGCGGGTAAGACTTTGTCGTACCGAGATTCGGTAGTTCGTACTCAGTCCGCGTTCCGCTGCCAGGTAGAGCAAAAAACGCTCAATGATGCCGTTCTGTGCAGGGGAAGCCATGATGAGGGGAGCCGTATAAGGAACGACAGGAAAATGGACCGATTCTCAGGACATGACGAGAGCTTCACGGTTCACAAAATAGACGGCTCCGAGAATGCAGAAAAATGCCCAGAGGTAATCCCATTTCCAGTGTTCGCCCATGTAGAAAATCATGAAGGGCACAAAGACACTCAGCGTGATCACTTCCTGCATGATTTTGAGTTGAGCAAGAGATAGACCGGCTGAGCGTCCGAGATGGTTTGCTGGTATCATGAGGCAGTATTCAAAGAAAGCCAACCCCCAGCTCATTAAGACGAGTTTCCACATGCTTTTGTCGATCGACTCTCCCGGCTTGCGCAAAAAACCATACCATGCGAACGTCATGACAGTGTTACTCATTGTGAGCAGAATAGCAGTTAGGAGGAGTCGGGTCATGAAAAAGGAAGGGAAAGCCGCTCACCATGGTACTCGAAGCCCTCTGCCGTGTCAATACCTCATCTCCCAGGATAAGACAAGGGCGAGGGAAAAAAGCAATCATCGTTTGCAACTCGCATGAAGACCATGATGACGGCTAAAACTACGCTCTTCGAAATTTGCGTTGACCCATTTTTTTACGCGACCCACCTATGTGGCCCAAAATGTGACTCTCCTTTACCACATACCCCAACGACTTGCCAAGATAAAAATGCGTCTGTCAGTTGCTTACAACTTCTACCAGACGCAAATAGTCATATTTTCCCGTAGTCTCGCCAGGATTCGAACCTAGACAAAGAGAATCAAAATCTCTTGTGCTACCATTACACCACGAGACCCCGTAGGTGCTGAAGACACGCGGTGTTTACCACAGAACAATGGAAAAGTCAAGATGAAACAGAACAATCTCATTGGGAAAAGGCGATTGCCAAGGATAATCCGTGCGTGTATTCGTTCAAGAAGTTCAGATTTTTGCTTGCAACGTGGGGTTCATATCTGTTAACATGAGGGCGTATGAAAGTTTGCCGTGTACAATTGCTCTCTCTCGTTTCTTTGGTGTTCACCATTACGGCTTTTCCGGCAATGGCCGACCGCAACTCTGATTACTGGAAACCAGAAAATATGGCACTCAGACAGTGTACTTCTGTGCATCTTGTCTATGGACCGACTATTCAGAATCATTCTGCTGCCTATACTGAGATGGTCGTGCACAAGAGTGCGCCCGGTACTTATTTCGCCTGCAATAATTTTTCTAATGGCTATATTGGCGTTCAGGAGCTTGCCGGCAAAGATGGAAAGGGACAGCCGATTCGCGTCGCGATTTTCTCCATATGGGATGCTAAAGACACCGGTGATAACCCCCATGCTGCCCCGGAGGAGGAGCGAGCCAAGCTTGTTGCTCGTGGGGAGCATGTGCGCACCGAACGTTTCGGAGGTGAGGGAACCGGTGGCAAATCTATGCGACTTTTTGATTGGAAAGAGGGCGATGTGATCCGTACACTCGTCATTGAGAAAGAAGATGGAGAGGATTTTCGTCAAATTAGCGGCTATATCTATAACCCGAAAACCTCGTCTTGGGAATTGATGAGTTGTTGGCGCGTGCAGGCGATACACCGTGGATTAGGAGGAGGCTGTGGATTCGTTGAAGATTTTATGCGTAATATTGATTCAAAGACGCACGAACGCAGTGCCACCTTTGGTCCGGCTTATCGATGGGACGGAACCTCGTGGAATGCTGCTAATGAGTTTACATTCACGCGCGATGCCAATCCTAACAATAACATCCGCTGCGCCCTTAATCCTGGCCGCGGCTACTTCACCCTCTCCACCGGTGGTGATATTATCCCAGGGGAAGATTTTCCTCCCTTTGCTGTGCGTAAGATTGATCCCCTGCCGCAGTCGACTCCGCCCGGAGAGGATGTGCAGAGACTCATCAATGCACCTAAGCTCGAGCAGCAGTCGTATTCCGACAATGGTTCGTGGGAATGAACCGTTGGAGATTCATTGGAGGATATCTTCTCTCGCCCGGCAAATTTTTTCGCACATTTCGCTTGCCATCTGTTTGCGCTCCCTGTATAATCCGCCCTGTTCTCCGTGATTGGGGTATTAGCTCAGCTGGTAGAGCGCCTCAATGGCATTGAGGAGGTCAGCGGTTCGAGCCCGCTATGCTCCACGGAAAAAAGTGAGGCTTGTCGGTAACACGGCAAGCCTCTTTTTTAGTACGTCAGGCATGACATGCAACTGGGGTGAAAGTCCCAATGAACCGCTGACAGGGCGGAATCAAATAGCCAAAGGC
>CANQJI010000042.1 GCA_947624205.1 uncultured Akkermansia sp.
AAATGCTATGCTCTTGGGTGACCGTTTATTTTGAGGCATCGGACTTCGGTGACTTTTTCTTTTGAGGCATTACGAAAATCACCAAAGACGAGGATGGGAAGAAAGAACCCATCCTGCAAAGTGGACAATACAGCAGTCCCGGAGAGAATCAGGAGTGCATTGGCATCAGGACGTAGAGGAATTCATCCGCAACGCGCATGACACCTGGACTGGAAGCCTCGATAAGATCAATGCTGACCTCGCTTTCGCCAACAGCCTTGAGAGGAGAAAGCACATAATCCGCATTAAAAGTGATAGAAAGCTCGCGTCCCTGGTAGTCGATGGGAACTTCTTCATTTGCTTCTCCCACCTCGGCGGAACCGGACTGAACCTCCAAGGTTCCGGGAGTGATATGAAAGAGCACAGTGTTCTTTTTCTCGGCAGCCAGAAGAGAGACACGGCGCACTGCTTCGTTGAGATCTTGTGCGGGAAGCACCACGCGCTCGTTATAATGGCTGGGAATCACCTGACGATAGTTTGGATAATTTCCCTCGATGAGTTTGGCTTTGAGCTGTGTATCGCCCAAGTCAAAAGTGGCTTGTTTATTTGAAACGCGCACCAGAACATTACCCCCATCCGCGAGCAAACGAGAGAGTTCCACTACAGCCCGAGCACGCAGAATGAAGCACACCTGCTGGGATTCCGGAAATTCCAACGAATTCTCGAACAACGCCAATCGGCGCCCGTCCGTGGCCACCATTGTGAGCTTGGCATCCTGGAAGCAGGTATATATCCCATTGAGTACGTAGCGATGGTCGTCGTTGGAGATGGCAAACTCAGTGTAACGCAGCCCCTTGCTGAGCATGGCCTGCGGAACTTCAAATTCGCGCTCTTCTTTTTCCGGTTGGATCTGCGGAAACTCCTCGGCTGCCAATCCATACAGTTTAAACTGAGCCCTATTGCAACGGACGGTGACAACGTTTCCCTTCTTCTCCACGCTGACTTCCCCATCGCGCATTTCTCGGACGATGCTGTGGAGTGTCTTTGCGGGAAGGGTGATCGCGCCACTGCTTTCGACCATCGCAGGTATCTTGGCTCGGATGGTAAGTTCCATGTTGGTGGTCGTGAGCTTCAATTCGCCATCTGACGCTTCGATGAGCACGTTGGAAAGAATTGGCATGCTCGGGCGTGAGGACACCACGCCGACAACCTTGTTCAGCCCGTCCAGCAGCACTTGTTTCGCGAGTGAGAATTTCATGAGTGATCCGAAAAGTTCTTTCTGAGGCGCATTCTACTCATTTTGTCACACCATTGCAAGCACTATCTTCTCAAATCGCAAGATTTTCTACAAGAAATTCGGTAGTAGTGCCACATATTGTGCTTTGCGGGAGAGTCTCTTCCTGTTGCTCAGGGGAACACGACTCCTTACTCTATGTGAGCTGCACTTTGGATAGAGCCGTCTTACAGCTGTCAGAAATGTTGAATACGCCTAATTACAAATAGTTAAGACAGTCTGGCACATTATGGATGATAAATGAGCTTTCACGCGTATTTGCCGTGGCAGGACGCGGCGAAGGGTTGACAGATCCCCATTTCACGAAGTATGATGTGCGTGTGCAGACGGGTAAAAAAGAGGGGAAACAACGCGCTATACCAAAGCGCACCGCAGTCGTACAACGAGGCGCACGACGATTTGCCTCTTCTGTACCGGTGGGCAGCTCTTCATGGGAAAAACCATGGGTCCAGCTTAAATACTTCACTTATCACCCCGCGGTGTATCCACGCATGCTGGGGGCCGTGAGTCCGGATGCCCGTCCCGGGAGTCTCGTGCAGGTGTATGACAAGAACGGAGAATTTTTCGGCAGCGGCTTCTGGAATCCGACTTCCCGCACGCCGTTGCGCATGCTTCACCATGGCGATACTCCGCTGAGCGAGGAAGACCTGCTCGCTGCGTTGCGCCGTGCTGTGATGCGTCGGCAGGAATGGTTGCCGGAAGACACCACCGCTTGCAGGCTTGTGCATGGGGATTCGGATGAACTCGGGGGGCTGGTCGTGGATCGCTATGGGGATGTGCTGAGCGTGGAGGTGAGCGTGCTCGGCGTGTGGCAACGTCTCGGGGAATGGTTGCCTTTGCTGCACGAAATATGCGGAACGAAGCGTCATGTGGTTCAGGTAGACCCGGGTATTGCGCGCATGGAGGGGATAGATCCCGCCACGGCGCCGGCGTGTGAGCTCGTCCGGCGTGTGCGCATCCTGGAGCATGGCGTGAATTTTGAAGTGGATTTCGAGCGGGGGCATAAAACCGGCTTCTTCTGCGACCAGCGGGAAAATCGCTACAAACTCGCGCAGCTCGTGCGCGGCAAGAGCCTGCTGGATCTCTGCTGCTACACCGGCGGCTTTTCCATCTACGCGAAACTCCTTGGCGGCGCAGGGGAGGTGACGGCGGTGGATCTGGATGAAGACGCCATTGCCATGGCCCGCCGCAATGCCAACATCAACTCCCGCCGCGGTCCCTTGCGCATCGATTTCGTGCATGCCGACGCCTTCACCTACGCCCGCCAGATGATCCGCAACGGCAGGCAATTCGACGTCGTCCTCCTGGACCCTCCCAAGCTCGTCATGAGCCGCGATGGCGAAGCTCGCGAGGAGGGATTGAAAAAGTACCGGGACCTGAATGCGCTGGGCATGCAATGCGTGCGGCGTGATGGTTTGCTTGTGACGTGTTCCTGCTCGGGGCTCCTCTCCGCGGCGGATTTTGAGCAACTCGTCATTCACACCGCGCAGCGTCTCGGGCGGCGTTTGCAGATTCTCGAAACAAGCGGTCCCGGCTGGGATCACCCATATTTGTCTACCTACCCGGAGGGGCGGTATCTGAAGGTCCTCTGGGCTCGCGTCCTGTCATGATTTCTACACTCGCCATCGGTCTCTCACTAGCCCTCGTGCTGGGCATCCTCGCGCAAAAGCTCAAACTCTCGCCCATCGTTGGGTACCTTGTGGCGGGCATCCTGGCGGCCCAGCCGTGGTGGGGCATGCCGGTGAAGGGGGAAGTGGTGGATGAATTTTCGCACATCGGCGTGGTGTTGCTCCTCTTCGGCGTGGGTCTTCAATTCCACTTCAAGGATCTTCTGGCCGTCCAGCGCGTAGCGGTGCCGGGCTCCGTCGTGTGCATGCTGGTGCGCGCTGCCATGGGCGCCGTCTTCTACTACTGGCTTGCGCCGGAGGCCACATGGATGAGCGCCTCCCTCTTCGGCGCGTGCATGTGCGTCTCCAGCACAGTGGTGCTCACTCGTGTGCTGGCGGACAACAAAGTGCTGCAAACGCCCGCAGGCCACACGGCGCTCGGCTGGCTCGTGGTGGAGGATATCTTCACCATCGTGCTGCTGGTGCTGCTTCCGGTGATCTTTGCCGGGCAGGCTCTGCTTCCCGCGCTGGGGTGGATGACGCTGAAGCTCACTCTGCTCATCCTGTGCGTCGCCTTCCTCGGCCGCTACATCATCGAGAAAACGCTCACCTACGTATCGCGCAGCACGAGCGATGAACTCTTCACGCTTGCCGTGCTGGTCATCGCGCTTGGCATCGCCGTGCTCTCTTCGCATGTCTTCAACGCCTCGCTGGAATTCGGCGCCTTTCTATCCGGCATGGTGGTGGGGCAGAGCAAGTTCTCCGCCCGCGCCGCAGGGGATGCCCTTCCCATGCGCGATGCTTTTGCCGTGCTCTTTTTCGTCTCCGTCGGCATGGGGTTTGATGCCGCCGGTCTGCTGGAGTACTGGCCGCTCGCCCTCAGCGCCATCTTGCTCACGCTCATCGCGAAGCCCGTAGCGGCCTACATCGTGATTCGCCTGCTGAAGCGTCCCAGTCGCATGGCGCTCGTGGTCGCGGCATCTCTCTCCCAGGTCGGGGAATTTTCCTTCATCCTCGCCTCGCTCATCGCCGGGCAGTACGGTCTGCTTCCCCCCTCCGCCGTGAATGTTATCACCGGCTGCGCCATCGTCACCATCACCCTGAATGCCGCCCTCTATCGCTTCGTCCCCAGGCTCGTTAAGTTCTTTGAGGACCGCGGTATCGGCGCCGCCGCTGCAAGTGGGGCTGTGCCAGCTCCGGCTGAGGATCGCCACCGCGTCATCCTCGTCGGCTATGGCCCCTGCGGGCAGATACTCGGTCATATCCTCGCCGACTATGATGTCGAAATCGTCGTGCTGGAAATGAACATCGACACCGTCAACCGCCTTGTGGAGGCCGGAGTCCCCGCGCTGCACGGCGATGCGCGGCAACGCACCATCCTGAAGCTCGCGGGGGCGGAGAAAGCCAAGGCCATCATTATCACATCTTCTGCCGCGCCGGCGGGTGAAATCGCTTCCGCCGTCCGCGGCCTGAATCCTTCCATTTCCATCATGGCCTACACCACCTACACCCGCAACGCGCAGGCTTTGCGCCGCAGTGGGGCGGAATCCGTCTTCTCGGGTGAGGAAGAGGTGGCTCTCTCCATGACTGGCGCCCTCCTGCGCGGTCTCGGCGCCACGGAGGAACAAGTCGCTCGGGAACGCGCCGCCGCCCGCACCCGCTTCCGCGAGAAAATCGCCTGATGCCGATCTGTGTTCCGCAGGCGGGCGGAGACGGCTCTCAAGCCATCGTTTCAAAGAATCCGCCGGCAAGGAGGCGGTCGGGAGAAGAGGCGTCGTAGAAAGCGCAGACCTGCCCCGGCGCCAGAGCCCGCACGGGTGAATCGAAGCACAACTCCACGCGCTGGGAATCTATGTAGCGGCATTCCGCGGGCACGGCCGGGGCGCGGTAGCGGGGCTGCGCGAGCACGCGCTCCGGCAGGGGAACGCGCGCATTGCAGATGCTTCCGACGGTGGCGGTGGTAGAGTACAATCCCGGAGAATCGGGCTGTTCGTAGCCGAGAATCAGGCGGTTGTTCCGCACATCTTTGCCGACGACGACGTAGGCGATGCCCTCCCGTGGCGACGCGACGTGGTGTCCCTTGCGTTGGCCGATGGTGAAGAGGTGCAGCCCGCGGTGGGTGCCGAGGACGCGTCCCTGCGTATCGACAATTTCGCCGGGGTTGTCGGGGATGTAGTGGCTGAGGAAGTCGCTCATCTTCACCTGCCCGATGAAGCAAATGCCCTGCGAATCCTTTTTCCACGCGTTGGGCAGGCGCAGCTCCCCGGCCAGTCTCCGCACCTCGGGCTTGATGAGGTCGCCGATGGGAAAGAGGGCGCGCGCTGCCTGTTCCGGGCGCATGAGCGCAAGAAAATAGGATTGGTCTTTGTTCGGGTCCGACCCGCGCAGGATGTAGCTCTGCGTCTCGCCGTCGGGGGTGGGCGGAGAAACGTCCTCCCGCCGCGCGTAGTGTCCCGTGGCCACGCCGGAAAATCCCTGCTCAAGCGCGTAGTCGAGCAGCACCCCGAACTTCATCTCGCGGTTGCACAGCACATCCGGATTCGGTGTGCTGCCGTTGCGGTAACCTTCCAGCAGGTAGTTCACGATCCGCTCGCGGTATTGAACCGTGAGATCGATGACGCGCAGCTCGATGCCCAGCGTGCGGCAGACGGCGAGAGAATCCTCAATGTCCTGCTCCCACGGGCACTCGCCGGGTATGCCCTCCTCATTCACCCAGTTTTTCATGTATGCCGCCACCACCTCATGCCCCTGCTGCACAAGCAGCGCCGTCGCCACTGCGCTGTCCACTCCCCCGCTCATCGCTGCCAGTATGCGTGCCATAGAACAATCAGAGAAGAGGGATGCGTTGCAGCAGCTCCCGGGCCAATCCCGCGCGATCCGCCGCGCAGAGAAGATGCGACACGATCACGACACGCCGCGCACCCGCTGCCAGCACGGAAGGCAGTGTCGCGCTCGTGATGCCTCCGATGCAAAAGACGGGAATGCTCCTCCCCACCTCGCGCTCCACCGTCGCGATATCCTGAAGCCCCACGGCGGGGCGTCCTGGCTTGGTCGGCGTGGGGAAGAGCGGCCCGAAGCCGATGTAATCCGCTCCCTCGTCGCGGGCGGCGAGGGCCTGGGAAACGCTGTGCGTGGAGCGTCCGATGAGCATCCTCTCCCCCACGATCCGGCGTATCTGCGCCAGCGGTCCCGCATCCTGCCCCACATGTACGGCGTCCGCCCCAAGCTCCGCCGCGGCAGTGGGGTCGTCATTCATCACAAAGAGAGCACCGGCGGCGCGGCAGACCTCCTGCACCGGCGGCGCGGCGGATACAAGCTGCTCGGTCGTCCATCCCTTTGCCCGCAGTTGCAGCACGCGCACGCCCCCTTCGCAGAGCTCGCGCGCACATGCCGCGAGCCTTTCCGTCGGCACATAACCGGTATCCACGATGCCGTAGAGGCGGCATTCTTCCAGCATTCTTCTCATCAGTCACTAGCATAGCACATAAATCGCCGGGTGCAATCATATATGCAACGCCGTCACCCTCCCACGCGTCCCATTTTCACATGGAGAAAAATAACCGGGGCAGCACATCGCATCCTTCCGAGCCATACAACCTGCGCAAGACGGATCTCATCCACGAGGACGAGCTCGGGCGCACGCTCAACATGATGTACACGCTCTACTATGAGATGCCGGACACCGGCGCCAGTCCCGTTTTCCCTTCCGATCGGCCTGAAATCGAGCCGACGCCGTGATCTCCCCGCGCGTCGGTCAACGCTTGCCCTGCCGGTCTGCCAGCGCGTCACACCTGGCGTCGATGGCGCTCTCTATCCTGTTCACAGCGTCGGAAAAAACAGTTGCGACATCCTGCGAGCTCCAGCGGATGAGCGCCTTCCCCTGGCACTGCGCGAGTTCCTGCGCCAACTCTTCGCAAACAACGGGCAGAATGATCTCCTCCGCGTGGTTCCGGGGTTGCACGCGCGCCTGCATGGCAGAAGAAGAGATATTATACCCCTTCCCCTTCTCCATGAATTCGTTGTAGATGGCTCTGGACTCTCCCTGCATCCTGCCGTCAAGCTCTCTCGCCTCTTTCGAAAGCCGTTCCCTCAGCGTTTCCAGAGCATCCTCGCTGTCCGCCTGCGCAATGTCAGTCCTGTATCGGTCATCCATGCGGCGGATGAGCTTCTTGTGCTCTTCGTGGAGCTGATCAATCTTGTGGGTGTACTGCTCGCAGAACTCTCTGTACTCCTGTGCGTGAATCTCGCTCTCAACGCGCGCAGAGAGCTGCTTCCGAAGACCGACAGCTGGTAACTGTTCCGGTGGAACTGTAGTGCGATCGTCACGGATAATCGAGTATACTCCAAGTCCAAGTACTGTGAGAATACAGGCGATGATGATAAATCTCTTACGCCTTTCCGTCGGGTTCACTAATGCCGGTAGTGTGCCATCCTCCATACACTGTAGCCATTGATCGACACTCTGGCATCGATTCCCCGGCGCCAGGGACATGTTGCGCTCCAGAAGCGCCAGCAGAATCCCCGGATAGCCTGATTCGTTGGGCATCTTGGTGAGTGGCTTGAGCCCGTCGCGCATGAGCCGGGCATTCGCGCTCTCAGGCCGCACCCCGGTGAGCAATTCGTACCATGTCGCCGACAGTGCGTAGAGATCCGTCCACGCTCCTACATGCCCCTTGCCTGTGATCTGCTCAGGTGCGGCATAGTTGCGCGAAAATTCCCCCTGCGACGTCGTGCTGGCTGTGGTGCGATCTCCCCGATTCAACGCGGCTCCGAAGTCGATAATCACCGGGGATCCCGAGGCGTCAAACATGATATTCCCCGGCTTAATGTCACGGTGATACACCCCGCATCCGTGGAGGTAACGCAGAGCGTCCAGCAGGGTGTTGAGCCATTCCATGCTCTTTTCCCGGGTGATGGTTCCCTGTTCCATCCTTTCCTTCAGCGTGCCGCCGGGGAGCCAGGACATCACGCAGAACACGCTCCCATTCCCCCATATCACATCCCGTATTTGAACCACGGCAGGATGGTGCAGCCTGCTGAGAGTCTCCACCTCCTTTCGCATACCATCCAGTGCTTTCAGATACTGCGGTTCCCACTCGGCGCAAGCCGGCTGAATCGCCCCTGTCTTCGCATCTCGCACGCACACTTCCTGCGGGAAGCATTCCTTCACAGCCACGCGTTCTTCCTTCTGCGTGTCCCAGGCCGCGTAGGTGATACCGAATCCCCCTCGCCCGTGTACCCCGAGCAGCTTGTATCTTTCCCCCACCAGGGTTCCCGGGGGCAGCCCCACTACAGCTGTTTCCATGACTCACTCCGCCTCATTCGGCGCTCAGCTCCGCCATGGTTTTCGACAAAAATTCTTCGAGTGTCAACCCTTTTGAAAAAGCTTTTTCCTCCAGCTTTTTGGTCACATCTCGATCCAATTTGATCGTCACATGTGTTTGCAAACTTACATTAATCGGCGAGTCCGGCATTACCACAGGATTTTTTGATACCATCTCCCGAATGATATGAGCCTTCGCTTTTGGTATGGGCTTTTTCGCCATCCAGTTACGCACCGTCGTTTCCGAGACATAGCACTGTTGCGCCAGCCATGCGTAGTCTTTGCGATTGGCCTTGAGCCACAATTTTACGTTGAGTTTCAGATCATCCATACTTCCAGTATGTGTTTTTTGATTGCTATGTCAAGCGTTTTTATCTCTACTTCACGGCAAACGCATTTGGATGAAGTGGAAAAGAAGAAAAACTCTCCGGGCGCTTGATCACGCCTGTTCCCGTACACGAAAACCTCAACGGCAGGTTGCACTTCAATGTGCAGAAAAAGACCTTGCCCGATCTCTGCATGACCTCACTACCCGCCCCGTTCCGCACACCTTGCATACGAGTTTCTTCTCTTTCGCAGAACACAATTTCTTGTCCCTCGAGTACGTTTTTGCAATACGTATGTCAAGCCTCTATTTGAAAATTATTATCACTTCCTATCAATGACTTACCGGGAGCAAGCAGTCTTGCAAGGGTGAAAAACACTCTCATAAGTACAGCCCTATTATTTCATTGCTAATTTGTTAGATGAACTCGGATACGTATTGCAAATACGTAGACTCTCCTCGACCGGGACGAATCCTATCAGACAGGGTTAGCCCCCAAGAACAGATAATTTCAACACAACACATCATCATGAAACTACACTTGCCAGTTGTTTTATTGACGGCGCTCATGGCAGTATTGACAGCATTGCCATCACAAGGATCAGTGAAATTCACGCACAATGGCGAAGTAACTGAGGACTGGGATGGTAAGAAATTACCGGGTACGGAATCTAGATGGGGTTACAATACAGATCATTCCCAACTGATTGTGGCCGGAGGAAGTGAGCTTTCTATCGACACATATCTTAGTGGGATACGAGGAAGTTTTGACATCGAGGTGAGAGAGGGCGGTAGTCTGACTTTCCCGTCTAGTGCTTCTATGGTTAGATTTGGAAACTCCTATGGCGACTTCGATCTACCCAACGATCCTAGCCATCCATGGAAAGAGGGATTGGTAAAGTTGAAAATTGACGGAGGAACGGTCGATATAGGAGAAGGTGCCGCTTTGGGTTGCATAAGCGGCTCGGAGATTCAGCACCTGGGCGAGAGTGCATCTGTTAAAATGGAGGTTGACATCGCACGTGGAACGCTCTTCATGAATGGAGGGGGCTTAGGATACGTCCAGCCTGTCGGCTTCTCGTCATCCGGTTGCGAGAACTTATCAGAAACAATTTCTATTCGCAATGGCGGTTCTCTTCAGGCTTCCGGAGATGGTTTTATTGGCGGGTGGGTAAGATCTCTTGACATACATTTGTACGCGGGATCAACAATGGATTATGGCGGTTATATCGGGTATTTCGATGGTTTCTTAGGTACTGTAGTACCATCCGTCCCCGAGGAGCCGGAATCTCTCGTCCCTGAGCAAAAAATTACCGTGGATAAGGACAGCACCTTAGTATTGACCAACGCTGCTTTCTCTTATTGGGGATGGAAAACATCAGGATGGACGGGTAAAGCCACTTTGAGTGTAAATGGAGGTACAGTAATCATAGGTTCTGAGACGACCGAGTTAAATCATTCAAATTACTTCAGTTTCGGTCGCAATGGGCAGGGGGCTTGTAATCTAACTATTAATCTTGTTCTCAATTCAGGCACCATTGATGTGTATGCAAAAGATTTTGGAATAGGCGGAACAGACAAGTCAACGAGTTTCGCAGATCCCTCTACAAAGACCGAAATCACTATAAATGGAGGAGAGTTCACTATACATGAACAACAGGAGAGCAGTGGTAAGGAGCACATTACGGGAAGCAAACTCGTAATAAACATCAACGGAGGTGTAACCCAATTCCACAGAGGTGAGATTAGTGCCTGCAAAGGTACCCAGGGGAATGTGGAGTCTCTGTCCTCTGTCCTCAACCTGAACGGAGGCGAACTGACCATCGACAGCAAGGCGAGATTCACCGGCAACATCAACGTAACGGGCGGCAGTCTGACCTTCGGGGAAGGTTGTTACCTCGGCGGTTTGAGTGCGGAAGGAAATGGAAAGGCAGATCCCGACATGAAAACCGTCACCATCGACATTGCCTCAACATGGAACGAAGCGGTCACTCTGAACGGACTGGACGCGAAGTACATCATCAGCAACGAAGAGACGGGGCTCAAGATCAACGGGGCGGGCGCCACGCTTCAGGGACTCGCGGGCGGTACCCTCACAATCGGCGGCACAAAGAATGAAATCACCCTCGGTAACGCAAGCATCTCCTGCGGAGAGAACGCCGCTACGCAGGCTGTGATAGGCTTTGCCGAAGGAACGGAAGGCACGGTGGAACTCGGAGAGGGAAGCCGAATCACCCTGCATTTCAGCGGGAACAGCCTTGAGCTGTTGAAGGACGAGAGCAGCCAGGTTAATTTTAAAGTTTGGCTCACGAATGGCGAACTAACGCCAAGCGGAGAGGAAACCTATTTCGTACTCGGCAACGGCTGGGGACTCAGCGCCTCTTCTGTCGTAGGCCAGGAGGGCTGGCTGCTCATCACCGGCAATACTTCCGGCGTATGGTTCTCCTCCAAGAAAGCAGATGATGGCAGCGGTCATCACGCTCAGGCAGACGCCTCCGGCCTCGAAAGCTACGAAAAGGTCTACATCGATGAAGATACGGACTTGACGGTGGAAGGAGACTCGACGATCAAGGAACTCGAGACGAGGGATGGAAGGAATCTCGTGCTGAGTGGAAAAGGAGAAGGCGGCGAGATAACGCTGCACAACGAAACAACCCTGGCCAACCCCGGAGGCACATTATTCAACGGCGATATCACGGCGAAGAATGGAGTGGATCTGAAAAAGGATGGCAACGCGAATCTGACAGTGGAAGGATCGCTGAAAGCCGGAGGGAATGTATCTGTGGAAGAGGGAGCGCTGGTGCTCGGTAAGAACAGCGACAGCTCCATCGGCGGAACACTTTCTCTCGGCGACAAGGAGAATGATAAGAGTGGCGAACTGCAGGTGGACGGCAAGCTCACGCTGTCCGGAGGTGTGAGCGAGGATAGCCAGGGTAGCATCACCGGCTCCGGCACCGTCGTGCTGGATGGTGACTTCACCGTGGGTGGTGTGGAGCTGGGCAAGGACTTAACCTTCCAAATGGGCAAAGCTAAAAACGCCGACTTCGGAAACCACGCGGTCACTCTTCAGGACTTGGAGGGAGATAAGGAGGTAACGGCAGGAGGGGGCGTCACGCTGAAAGGGGAAGGCACGTTCTCGGGCGCCATCACCGGCGATACGACCATGCAGGGTGAATATGCACTCAACGGAGCAAACATTGACGGCACATTGGACAGCAGTGGTAAGGAAAGCATCATGATCCTGTCGGATGCTTCAGAGGAACCGCTCCGGGTGCAGAAGGATCTCGTCCTGCGCAAGGATGCGACAACGCGCATTTTCATGGACCTGAGCAATGGAGACCTCTGGCAGGACAGTGCGAGCGACACGATGGTCAACGTGAACCGGAACATCATCATCGAAGACGGGACGATCTTTGAGATCCACAATTTGAAGGATATCATCGCCTCGAATGAGGATTTGAAGAACGTGGTCATCATGAGAGGAGCGCATGTGTACGCGGTGCATGAGACGTACACGGACGGGACTCCTCTGAAAGATACTGACGGAAGCATCGGAGAACAGCAGAAAGACGAGAAGGTGAAGGTGAATCTGACCGGTACGCTTAATTGGCGGTACAAGGAGGCCTATGTTTCATTCATGAACAGCGAAGCTGCTGCAGCAAAAGCCGCCGAGGAGAAGGTGATCGCTCTGTTCCGGCAGGCAACGCCTGCGGCAGAAACAGAAACACTGGGTAGCACCGTATCACTTACTCTGATTGACCAGGATGTCAACCCGGTGGTTGCCTTTGCCGGAACGTCCAACGAGAAAGCCGGCGCCGCCCTGGTGTCCGGGCATGTACTGCGCAGCAGTATCAACGGGGTTGATCCGGATGTAGAGCGTATGGCAGAGGGGATAGCCGGTGCCATGGAGAGCAATCCGTCAGCCGCCCACCGGGCACTCGCCGCCGTGGCGGGAAGCACGCTCACCTCGCTCTCCGCGGCGCAGAGCGCGGCTTTGCGCAACCAAATGAGCCGCGTGCGCGACCACGCCCTGCAGGCCGCCCGCCTGCGCTGCGCCGGCAATGCCGACGAGGCAACCGCTCAGCAGCGCCCCTGCAAGAACTCCCACGTCTGGGTAGAGGGCACCGGCTTCTTCTCCGAGCAGCACAGCGTCGACGATGAGAGCGGCTATCGTCTCAACTCCTGGGGCGGCGCTCTGGGCATCGATGCTCAGGTGGATGCCCACTGGAGCGTCGGCGTGAGCCTTTCTGCCAGCTATGGCGACCTGGAGGCACGTGCGGCGGACTATGCCAAGGGAGATCTGGATACGTACACCGTGAGCTTCTGGAGCCAGGCGAAGAACGGACGCTGGGGCAACACGCTGCTCTTCACTCTCGGCACGAATGAGGCGGATCTCAAGCGCACGGTGAACTACGGAGCGGGCAGCTACACCGCCACGAGCAACACGAGCGGCAGCAGCCTGGGGGCGATGTGGGAACTCACGTATGACTTCCATCCGGTGAAGGACAACAAGAGCAACATCCTCCAGCCGCTGTTCAACGTGGCATTGATGCGCACGAGCATGGACGGCTTCAGCGAGAAGAATGCAGGGAACGTAGGCCTCACGACGGAGAAGCAGACGCGCGACACGGTAACGCTGGGTCTTGGACTGCGGTGGCTGGCGGCGATCAACTCCGCGAAAGCAGTCAACCGCACGGTGAGTACGGAGGTGCATGCGAATGTGGCGCAGGACCTGGGCGACCGCCGGAGTGTGGCAAACGTGGCGCTGCTGGCAGATCCGAGCTACACGCAGAACGTGTACGGGTCGAAGGCCGGCAGCACGGCGTTCCAGTTTGGAGCGGGAGTGAATGTGCCGATGACGCCGAACTCGCAGATCTACGTGAACGCGGGCGGCGAGTTGCGTGAGCACGCGAATGCATGGAACGCCGCCATGGGCATTCGGATGGGCTTCTGAGGAGGATTCAACGAGTTCTTCTCAAAAGGAACAATACAACAGGTAAATGAAGTGCCGCTCGTCGGGGAAACCCGGCGGGCGGTTTAATCTTACCTGGCAACGCATTGAAACGCTCATCATGATAGTGGCTCTAAAGTAGTCTTCTCGTTCGCTGGATCCTCCAGACTCTCTATCCCCGGCGCATGATGGTTCGTAATCCGTACAGGGATAAGCGCGCTATAATCCAAATCGTACATCGTACGTCGTAAATCGTACATAGGCGCCGCCAGGCGCCACCGTCGTACATAGGCAAACTCATTTGGCGAAACTCTGGTATAATGGGCGTACAAGGAATACAATTGTGTCCGTTCGTTTTGGGCACTCCTTCTGCTTTCCTTTCGAATTTGTGTAGCTTTAACGCGAAAAAATTCTTTTTGAACTTGACTACTTTTATTAATACGGATATAAATATATCTGTAACGGCGCATAAGCTTCTTTTATGCTGTCGTTCATCAATCAACATACAACAGGAAAATACTATGATTACTGCAATCATCGCTAGCGTTACGCCGTTCGTGGCCGCTCAGCCGGTTGATACGGCTGCTACCATGCCGGAGATCCCTGTCGCTACTTACAACTGGAGCGATCAGAACGCCAACCCCATCATCTCTGATGAGGATATGAAGAATGGAGCAACGGGTTCATTCTGCCCCGTCCCCTTTGGTAATGGCGCTCAAACCGTGGATGACTGGCGTCTTGCCTGAAACAGGAGAGATCAGACGCCGTCGTTTCTCCAAAGGGACGGCGGCGTTTTTTATAAAGTGAAGCCATGATCCTTCTACTGACCAACAGCCGGGATGTGACCACGGACATCCTTTTACCCTACCTCTCACCACGAGCGGATGTGTTCCGTTTCAACATCGATCTGTGGCGGGATTACCGTTGGCGCATCGGAGTCGATAGCTATGAGCTCTCCGATCCGACGGGACGCAGCTGTCGCGAGGAGAAGGTGGGCGCGGTGTACGAACGCAAAGTGATGTTTGACCCGCCAAATATCGACGTACCGGCGCAGGGCAGCGAAGAATCGTGGTTGAGAGAAGAAGTGTTTGCCATTTGGTCGGGCATCAAAGATCTGGCGATGGGTGCTGGCAAGCTGGCGCTCATCCACCCCTCTGCCACGGGCAATTGGTACAAGATGCGCCAAATGCGTCTTGCGAGCAAGTACTTCTCCGTGCTTCCCTGGGAGATGATCCATGGCGTGGCGCCGCAGCTCGGTCTCTCCGTCGTCTGCAAGGCCAACACGGGCGCTCCCATGGGAAGCGGCTTCTGCTTCAATGTGAACCGCGTGGACCCGCGGCGTATCGACACGAGCTTCCCCTGGTTCCTGCAGGTGGCAGGCGAAGCAGAATATGAGGTGACGGTGGCGTACATCGCTGGGCGCGTATTCGCCAGCCGCATGAGGCGCGCCGGGCTGAAGAGCAACGACAGTCGGCAAGCCACGGTGAATGGCGAGGCGCAGTGGGAGCCCTGCGAACTCACCACGGACGAAACCGAGCGCGTGTGCGCCCTGATGCGCGAAACGGGGCTTTCATTCTCGCGGATGGATTTCCTGCGCACGAAGAATGGTCTCACCTTTCTCGAGCTGAATCCGAACGGGCAATTCGCATGGATGGACATCAAAAACGAGCGCGGCATGCTCACCGCCATCGTCGATGAAATCATGCGGGTGCACGATCTGCATCTTCCTTCCTCTCTGAAGCTGTCATGATCAAAAATTCTCCCGCAGATCCCGCACGCCAGGTATGGATTGCCCTTGGCGTCTTCGTTGCTCTTTTCTGTGCGGCTCTGGCCGTTGTTTGCCTCATTTTTTTCTACGTGGGCGGCGTGGCATAACTGCCGGAAGATATGGCTCTTCCCTCTCTCTCCCACACTCCGCGCGGCGGGAATCAGCCGCTCCCGGGTACGCGGGGTGGCGGGGCGGGGCAAACGCATTAGGAAATGCGTTTGCCTATGTACGATTTTCGATGTACGATGTACGATTTGAGGAATTCCCGCGCTTGCGCGCGTGGTTGGCGAAGCAAGCGCGGGAGCTGAATCGTGAAGGCGACGCGCGGGGATGGTTACAAAGGGGCGGAGGCGGCGGATGCCGCCTATGTACGATGTGCGATTTAACACCTTTCGTCCGGGAGAAGGAAGTTCGCGCGCCGTGCGGCGCGGGATGCTTGTCGTCATGATTTATGATGCGTATAGACGATCATATCAGTCAATAAAGGCATTTTCTCTGTTGATTAATCTCTTCCCAAATGCGTTTACCGTGGATGGCGGGGCTTTTTTCTTGCCGCTGTGAGAAGGGGTGTGCTACCATGTCGGGCATGAAGAAACTACGCATCGGGACACGTGGCAGCGAGTTGGCCATCAAGCAGGCCCAAATGGTGGCGGATGCCCTGGTAAAAAAGCATCCTCGACTTGAAGTAGAGCTTGTCACCATCTGCACCGCCGGCGATGCGCGCACGGATCTGCCTCTCTGCCGGGTGAATCAGGTTGCCGGCGTTCGGGACAAGGGCGTGTTCGTTGCCGCCATCGAGGAGGAGCTCGCTTCCGGCGCCATTGATTGCGCCGTGCACAGCTGCAAGGATCTGCCCGGTGCGCAGGATCCCCGTTTCGAAATCGCGGCTGTTCTTCCGAGAGAGGCAATAAACGACACGCTCGTGTTCAAAGCCGGTGCGAATGCGGAGGCTCCTGTGCTGGGCACCAGCAGTGTACGCCGCAGCAGTCAGATGGGTCCGTACTGGTCGGGTCGCGCGCGCGCAATGCAGCTGCGCGGCAATGTCCCCACTCGCCTGCGCAAGCTCGTGGAAAGCGAGGAGATGGATGGAATCCTCCTCGCCCGCGCCGGGCTGAACCGCCTCGGCTTCACCGGCGGTGAGTGGGAGTTTGAGGGCAGCCGTCTCCTCGCTCTGGATCTGGATTGCGAGGCTTTCATGCCCGCCCTCTGCCAGGGCGCTATCGGCGTGGAGACCTGCGTGGCAGATTCCGCTGTCCGCGAGCTCGTCCGCAGCGTCAATCACGAGCCCACGGAACTCTGCATCCGCGCCGAGCGCGCTTTCCTCGCCGCCCTCGGGGCGGATTGCTCGGTCCCGGTGGCCGGCTATGCAGAACTGCGCGGGGCGGAGATCCTCCTGCGCGTGCTCTACTTCCCCGCCGCGCCGAAGCCCCCCGTACGCCTCGTCCGCAGTGGGTCCGCCGATGCTCCGGAAGCCCTCGGCGCCGCCCTGGCTCAGCAGCTTCGCGCGTTCTGACGCCTCATGCGTCCCGCTGCAGCCGCACGTCGCGGATCGGGAACGGAATGGAAATGCCCTCTTCGGCAAACGCCTTCAGCAGCGCGCCCGCAAAGGCGTAGCGCGCGGTGTGGTAATCTGCGGTTTTGCACCAGGCGCCGATGTGCAGGTTCAATGAACTATCGCCGAACCCGTTGAATTGCACCACGGGCGCCGGATGATCGAGCAGCATAGGGTGCTCCTGCATCACCCGCCGTATCACGCGCTCCACCTTCTCCGTGTCGCTCCCGTAATCCACCCCCAGGTCGAAATCGCAGCGGCGAATGTCTTCCTTCGTAAGATTCACCACCGGATTCTTGATAAGCAGCTCGCACGGCACGCGGATCAGGGCGTTGTCCGGCTGGCGCAGGTAGATGGACAGCAGGTTGATGCCCTCCACTGTTCCTTCCAGCCCATTCACGCGCACATAGTCCCCCGGCGAGAAACTGCGTTCCGAAATCAGAAAAAAGCCGCTGATGAGGTTGCTCAGCGCCGTCTGCGAGGCAAAGCCGATCGCAATGCCCGCCACCCCCGCTGCGCCGAGAATGCTCACCAAGTCCACCCCAACCGCCTGCAACGCCTGAAACCCCGCCAGCAGCCAGATGCACACCACCACCAGCTTGCGAACGAACCTCAGCGGCTGAGCCGGTATCTTCTGCGAACGACCCAGTCTCACGAAGGCTTTCGACACCACATTCGCCAGCAGGAACCCCGCCACGATGTACACAAACATCTCCACCCACCCGCCATCAGCCACGATGCGGTAGTACTCCGATATCTTCGCTATAATCTGCTGCGTATCCATTGGAATTAAACTTTCCCTCCCCTATACCTCTACTCTTGCCTCCAGTCAAGAATATTCAAGAGATGGGACAGGGCATTTTGAATCATGAATGCAGCTGAAGTGCCCGGCTTTTCAGACGGCTGCAATGGAATACGATTGAGTGTTTTGGATTATTGTTTTTGATGGAATCTACCGCGTTTCGTGATGCACTCATCGGTGTAATTTTTGTGTTGAGCTTCCTGTTGCATTTAATTTTGCGGTGCACACTTCTTGCAGATGAAGCAAAAAAAGGTTGCAAAACAGGCGGAATCGCGCTACCCTATGCTCCACCTCACGCGATATGGATGAGAGTTCACCAGAGTCATCTCTTGCCCTTAATCTGTCTCAGCTGACAGATTTCCGGTTTGGTCCGGATTGGGCTCGTAAAGATTTTAACCCAAGCGGCGGATATGCCCATTACTCAGACAGGGCGCCTCGCCGGGATTCCGCAGGTTCTCGTAAGAACGGCGATATGCGGCGTCCGCGGGATGCGCGTTCTGGCGACAGAGCACCTCGCCGCGCGACAGGTAAACCGGATGGACGGTCTCCCCGTTTTTCGTCCGGCTCAAGTCGTCCCCGTCGTGAACTTCCACAGCCTGCGGAGGGGCTTCGCGTGGAGCTTCGTCCATGCAATGCGGTGCTCGCTCTTTTCGCGGCGGAGATTCAGCGCAGTAAACGCGTGCTTTCTCTGCTGGATCTTGCCCGTGTTGTTGTTGCAAAGAGGGATCGATTCGATCTCGTCTTTATGAAGCAGGAAAAGGGGCCCACCATGTACCACTCCGTGAAAGAGGATGGTTCCTGCTGGCTTTCCGAGGAGGAAGTTCGCGCCTATCTGCCTCGTGCTCCCTGGTTCAGTGAATTTTACTCGGTTGACGAAGTGCAAGTAGAGCCCCCTAAAGGCACTTTCACCGGTATTGCTGTATGCTCTCTGGGCGGGGAAGTCATTGGTCCCGTGAACTGGCACGGCTATCAGCCGGCTCTCGCTACTCTCTACAAGGCTAAGTACACTGGCATGTCTCTGCATGAGTTTCGTGCAGCCATCAAGGTGGATAAGGATGAGGAGGCAGTGCAGGAATGGTTGCGCGGTGCTTCCACGCAGAAGGTGTGGCACCCTTTTCGCGAATCGGCAGACCAGGAATCGCGCACAACGTTCTCTTCTATGCACGAAGTGCAAGATGACTTTATGAAACACCACTTTTCGGAGGTGTTTAAGGCGGAGGATAAGGTTTTCATAAACGCAGCGACACCGGCGCAGAAGCTTTCCCCCGGGTTGGCCGCATATGTTTCAATTCTCTCCGGAAAGTTTTTGCGCGCCCCCCAGATTCTTATACCCAATCTCTGTCATGGCCTGGCTCGTCATCGTATGCCCATTTTCAAATGGAAGGGGCATCACTACACCGGTCCGAGTCGTTTGCGCGCTGTTCCTGCGGATACTGTGCTGGCGGATCGTATGACGGCTATCGTAAAATGGGCTGCCGAGAATCCCGGCAAGAAAACGGATGTCATGTTGGCAGAGCTTACTGGTATACGCGCCGGCGACGATGAAGAGAGTAGAAAGGCTGCGCAGGAGGCTTACGATCCTTATACGGCCGATATGATTTGGCTCATGGAGCAGGGTTTTATCCTTGTGACCAGTGATAATTCTGTGTGGCTTCCCAAGACGACTTCTGTTTCGCCCGCCTCGAATGCAGAACAGAAACAAACTGCGACGGAGGCATCCCCTTCTCCTTCCGAAGAGGCAGAAAAGGAACCAAAAGAGACTGATGAAAAGCAGGAAAATGCGGGCTCTGATGTAACGGAGGAAATACCTGCTACTACGGTCCCCGTTACTGAGGTCGAAAGCGCGCATGAGGAGGAAGTTACCCCCTCCTGAGTTTCTTCCCGTTTTTGCGGAGTTGTTTTCAGATCTGTCGGTGGGGAAAGTATGGCTATATGCTGTTTTGCCTCCGTCCGCGGCGCCTATCACGGAAGATCCCCCGCGTGGAGTCAGGTATATACGCAGGCATGAGTGGGAACGTCTTTGATGCAAGCAGTCGCGATTTCTGAATGGTGTGCCGGAGGTCGTGATCCGCGAGTGACGAATGTATTTTCTGATGTGTTTGCCGTTTTGTTTTCCGTCTTTGTACTTGCAGAAGGGATGGCGGCGGTGATAGAATGCACGCGTGCACCAGATCATCTTCAATGAGATAAGCGCCGGGGAGATATCGGCGATACCGACGCTGCAGCAGCTTCAGCTCATCAACAGTTTCCGTGTGGAGGACAATCTACTTCAGGGCGCGGGCGATGCCAATGCTCCGTTTGGAATTGTGGAACGCGAGGGACGGAAAATTTATCGTTTTCGGTCTGGGGATTACCGGATCTACTTTACGATGGAAGAAGGTGCGGTAATCGTGCAGCGCGTGTTGCATACGAATTCGTTGAAGGACTTTCTGTTTCGCTCCGGAATGGGAAACGGCACGGAGGATCAACGGTTGGGTGAATCGCGATCGTTTTGGCGTCTCATCGATGAGGGAGAGCAGGCACCACGAAGCAAGTAAAAAGCATGCTTTCGTTCGTCATGCACGCCATAAGAATGCCCGGGCGGATAGGAGCCGTGGCGGGGGTGACGTTTACCCAGTTGGTTCGAATGCGGACGTTCGTGGTTCTGGCTATTTTTGCATTGGGTTTTTTGGGGCTTCAATTTATACCGTACCAGGAAAACTTGGGTGTCGAATATCAGGGGCTTGGGGAGTTGCAGCTGATACGAGATGTAGCGACGGGGTGCATGAAGCTTTTCAGTATGTTGTTTTGCGTGGCGGCTACGGCGCTGCTTCTGCCGCGAGACAGCGAAGATCGTATTCTGTACACGATATTGAGCAAACCGGTGCCGCGATTCGATTATTTGGCGGGGAAGGCTCTGGGAGTTCTGGGAGTTCTGGGGGTGATGCTGCTGGTAATGGATGGATTGATGGCGGGGTTGTTACATCTGCGAGGGGTGGAGATAATGCGGCAGCTGCAGGAGGTATTGGCTGCGCGAAATCTTAGCGAGCAGGAGATGTTGCCATATATGCAGCAAGTGGAGGAGGCGAGTAATGCGGTGACATTGCAGTGGAATTTGTTGGCATCCTTTATGGGATATGCTGTGCTGACAACGCTGACACTTGTGATTTCATGCTTCACGAGTGGTACGCTGGTGAGTATGGTGTTTGCTTTTGGCGGTTATTTTATCGGTATGTTTCGGGAGCAGCTCTTCTCATTGATACGCTCCACTGCCGGATGGGATGGCGTACCGAGTGTGGGGCTGCAGTGGACTGAGCGGGTGTTTTCCCTCGTGTTGCCGGATTTTAGTTTGTTTAATCTCGCGGAGAATGCCGGAACAATTGTGGAGATTCCTGTCCGTCTGGTCGGCGAGTTGGGGCTTATCGCCTTCGGGTACATGCTGCTGCATTTGCTGCTTGGTGCGTGGATCCTTTCTCATAAAGAATTCTGAGAATCTGGCCATGGATGTCGATGTACACGGGAGTGAGGATGAATTGATTCGCGCTTGTATGCAACAGGGAAAACGTTTGTTGCGTGGAAGGGGTGTGCCGCGAGATTATGAACGCGCTCTTGAGTGCTTTGATTGCGCAGCGCGAGCCGGCTGTACGGATGCGCTTTACATGCTTGGAAAATGCTATCTGAAGGGTGTTGGATGTCGGAAAGATCCGGAGGGGGGTGTGGATTGTCTGGAACGGGCTGCGCAACGAGGGCACAGCGCAGCAGCCTTGCGACTTGGGATGTGTTTTGCAGAAGGTATCGGTGCGCCGCGCAATGCAGAATTGGCGGCATACTGGTTCCGTCGCGCTGCCGCCGGAGGGGAGTCCAGGGCGTTCGATTGCATGCTGAGGCTTGGAGAGATGAATGGATCTCCGTGAGTCCGTGAAAGAAGATAGCTAACAGTGATGGCATCGAGCAGGTTTTCGTGCCAAAATAGGAGGCATGAATCCTCGGATAGCTGATGCATTAAATGAGCAGATCAACAGGGTGTTTAACGCTGCTTTTCTCTATCTCTCTTGCTCGGTTGATCTGAAGGAGTACGGGATGAGCGGTGCGGGGAACTGGATGCGGTTGCATTATCATTCGGAATGTGCGCATGCCTTGAATTTACTCGATTATATGGAGCAGCGCCGCATTGCGGTGAAAATGCCGCATATTTTCCCCGTTGATTACATTTGGGAGAGTCCTCCGGATCTTTTCCGTATCGCATGGGAACATGAAAAGATTATCACCACAGCTCTGCATCATCTCATTGCTCTTTGCCGCGGGGAAGAGGATTTTGCTACTGAGCAGCAGCTGCTTCCCACTGTGCATATGCGGGTGCAGGAAGAGGATCGTACAGCGAGCATTTTACGCGAATTGCAGAGGTGCGGGAAAGACGAGTGCGCTCTGTTGAATTGGGATGAAAAAATCGGGCAAAGTGCAGGGAATTTTGCCTTCCGTTCCTGAATCGTCTCCCCATCGAGTAGGGGGCTTTCGCCCCCTCTCACACCACCGTACGTGCCTTTTATGGCATACGGCGGTTTCCTAACCTTT
>CANQJI010000043.1 GCA_947624205.1 uncultured Akkermansia sp.
GTCGCCTCCTCACGGAGGCGTGAGTTGAAACAGACAGCCGCGGAGCATCCTCACTTTTTTCTAACTGTCGCCTCCTCACGGAGGCGTGAGTTGAAACTGCTGGATTACAATGTGCGCAAGCCTCTCTGCCGGTCGCCTCCTCACGGAGGCGTGAGTTGAAACTTTACAATAGAAAATGCTCAAACTATTGACACCTAGTCGCCTCCTCACGGAGGCGTGAGTTGAAACATCTTATGAGGAACAACAATACATTTCATCTATTGGTCGCCTCCTCACGGAGGCGTGAGTTGAAACAGACAGCCGCGGAGCATCCTCACTTTTTTCTAACTGTCGCCTCCTCACGGAGGCGTGAGTTGAAACTGCTGGATTACAATGTGCGCAAGCCTCTCTGCCGGTCGCCTCCTCACGGAGGCGTGAGTTGAAACCTTGCAAGCCTAACATGGCGAACAACGGCGCAGAGAGTCGCCTCCTCACGGAGGCGTGAGTTGAAACGTCACGTGTACGGGCTTCACTACTGACCCATGAGGTCGCCTCCTCACGGAGGCGTGAGTTGAAACATCAAGTTCTCATCACCAGTAGCCTCAAACAACAGTCGCCTCCTCACGGAGGCGTGAGTTGAAACGCGACCAGGTAGAGCCATGACACCAAGAATTTCAGGTCGCCTCCTCACGGAGGCGTGAGTTGAAACTTCTTCCTGCGTCTCCACGTGCATGTCACCGTCGTCGCCTCCTCACGGAGGCGTGAGTTGAAACGCATTCTCCGCCAGCGCATACGTCCCCGCAGGCAGTCGCCTCCTCACGGAGGCGTGAGTTGAAACATATACGCCTCCGTGAAAAAAGCGTTCGAAAAATGGTCGCCTCCTCACGGAGGCGTGAGTTGAAACGTCTCCGTCTGGCTCTGCATCAGCTCGCGCAAGTGTCGCCTCCTCACGGAGGCGTGAGTTGAAACTTCTGGGTATTACGTACGATAAGGAGAAGGGTTAGTCGCCTCCTCACGGAGGCGTGAGTTGAAACTCTGAGAGGATGTTGAGGCTGGAGAAGATGTCGAGGTCGCCTCCTCACGGAGGCGTGAGTTGAAACCGTGGGATTATTCGCTGCCGCGCAAGGTCACGCGTCGCCTCCTCACGGAGGCGTGAGTTGAAACTTCCGCGACCCATGATGATGTAGCGCTGCATGGCTGTCGCCTCCTCACGGAGGCGTGAGTTGAAACTCAAGGGAGTGCTCGTCATGGCGTCGGAGGGAGGTCGCCTCCTCACGGAGGCGTGAGTTGAAACGACCCCGCCCACGACCACGGCACATGCCGATGGGAGTCGCCTCCTCACGGAGGCGTGAGTTGAAACTTGGGTGAATTTGTATAGTGTCATACTAACTAATGTCGCCTCCTCACGGAGGCGTGAGTTGAAACCAGAAAATACTTGATGAGGGATTCAATGGAGTTAGTCGCCTCCTCACGGAGGCGTGAGTTGAAACTGGAACGAGACTCTTAAGGACGCAAAAATTCCAGTCGCCTCCTCACGGAGGCGTGAGTTGAAACATTGTGTATATGCTACTTCCTACTATATCGTAAAATGTCGCCTCCTCACGGAGGCGTGAGTTGAAACGCTTAAAGACTTCGTCCCCGTAAAAGTCGGTATTGGTCGCCTCCTCACGGAGGCGTGAGTTGAAACTATGAGTGGGCGCGGGGGAGGTATGAGGAGGCGGTCGCCTCCTCACGGAGGCGTGAGTTGAAACACCGTCCCATCCGGCAACTTCGTATAACTCACCGGTCGCCTCCTCACGGAGGCGTGAGTTGAAACGAATCTTTGAGCCTGTTCGTAACTGCTGCTGGCGAGTCGCCTCCTCACGGAGGCGTGAGTTGAAACTTTATGCTGATTGGTGTAAAGTGTATAGAACCAGGTCGCCTCCTCACGGAGGCGTGAGTTGAAACCACGACGCCGTAGGTCGTATTGCTAGCGCGGCGGGGTCGCCTCCTCACGGAGGCGTGAGTTGAAACATTTTGTGGGCAAGCGCATGCTTTGTCTGCCTGTAGTCGCCTCCTCACGGAGGCGTGAGTTGAAACTACGACAATGCGAAGGAGTTTGCGCTGTGGGCGAGGTCGCCTCCTCACGGAGGCGTGAGTTGAAACGCTTGCTAAACGGAGCAAAGCGGTTAAAAATAGAGTCGCCTCCTCACGGAGGCGTGAGTTGAAACGAGAACACAGCCATTCCCGTGATTTCGCTGAAGTGTCGCCTCCTCACGGAGGCGTGAGTTGAAACTATTGCGCAAGGCATTCACTTTTAACCCGTTGAGAGTCGCCTCCTCACGGAGGCGTGAGTTGAAACTCTTTACAACGGCTTTAATACTGGGTGCTGCAATGGTCGCCTCCTCACGGAGGCGTGAGTTGAAACTTCCCGGTCACAAAATTGGGCCTTACACTCGCCCGTCGCCTCCTCACGGAGGCGTGAGTTGAAACCGAGGACTTCACAATCTTGGGAAAAAGACAGGGAAGTCGCCTCCTCACGGAGGCGTGAGTTGAAACGTTGTTGGTTGGTTGTTATCGTTGTCTACTCATGGTCGCCTCCTCACGGAGGCGTGAGTTGAAACCGGAGCGTCGGATCTACGGAGCAGCGAGCGAACCGGTCGCCTCCTCACGGAGGCGTGAGTTGAAACATGCTGATCCTTATGTTATGTCTTGTGTTTTTGGTCGCCTCCTCACGGAGGCGTGAGTTGAAACAGGCAAGCTGCTTGAGAGCTCCCTTGTGTATCCGGTCGCCTCCTCACGGAGGCGTGAGTTGAAACGAGCAGATGGCGGATCGTTCCATCTACGCCTCTGAGGTCGCCTCCTCACGGAGGCGTGAGTTGAAACTGTCGCTGCAGCGCTCGCACTATCTGCTGCTTGCTGTCGCCTCCTCACGGAGGCGTGAGTTGAAACTGGGGGAAGCGACGCGCTACGGGCTTGCCGTGGCGGTCGCCTCCTCACGGAGGCGTGAGTTGAAACACAGCCGATACCCTGTACCCCTCAGATGGATCCCCGTCGCCTCCTCACGGAGGCGTGAGTTGAAACTTCAACCTGTGAACCAGACCGACGCCATGAAAAGTCGCCTCCTCACGGAGGCGTGAGTTGAAACAGTTTTAACTCAGCCATGACATTGCTGTATTGAGGTCGCCTCCTCACGGAGGCGTGAGTTGAAACACGAAGCAGCCCTCACTGGAGCTGAGGTCCGCGCCGGTCGCCTCCTCACGGAGGCGTGAGTTGAAACCCCTCGTCGCCTCTACCGGCAGCAGCAGCAAAAACGTCGCCTCCTCACGGAGGCGTGAGTTGAAACTGCGGCGAGCATCTGCCGGTCCGCGATGATTTTCGTCGCCTCCTCACGGAGGCGTGAGTTGAAACTTGAGGCTGCCCATGAAGGCGGTCCAGGAGTGCAGTCGCCTCCTCACGGAGGCGTGAGTTGAAACTCCGCGTCCGATGATGATGTAGCGTTGCATGGGGTCGCCTCCTCACGGAGGCGTGAGTTGAAACTTCCGCCCCTCGCCCACCTCACGCGCCGCCTACCGTCGCCTCCTCACGGAGGCGTGAGTTGAAACGCGGGGGAGGTGTTGTGGTAGAACTCGCTCATGGCGTCGCCTCCTCACGGAGGCGTGAGTTGAAACCCTCGAGGTCGCTCCTGCCGTTTGATGAAGCGCTGGCGTCGCCTCCTCACGGAGGCGTGAGTTGAAACTGATGACTCCCTGGCTGATGTTGTCGCAGCCCTGTCGCCTCCTCACGGAGGCGTGAGTTGAAACTCATGACCTCCCGCGAACTGCTGGAGGCGCACGAGTCGCCTCCTCACGGAGGCGTGAGTTGAAACTGCAGCAGGGAGGGCGCCCAGGTGGCGATCTCCAGGTCGCCTCCTCACGGAGGCGTGAGTTGAAACCCTCGAGGTCGCTCCTGCCGTTTGATGAAGCGCTGTCGCCTCCTCACGGAGGCGTGAGTTGAAACCCCAATACGCGCAAGGGGCATACCAGAACCCCGGCGTCGCCTCCTCACGGAGGCGTGAGTTGAAACTCCACCGAGTACGACTATGCGGAATTTGAGCGCACGGTCGCCTCCTCACGGAGGCGTGAGTTGAAACTCGCGCGTGTGGTAAGGGGAAAATCATGGAAAATAGTCGCCTCCTCACGGAGGCGTGAGTTGAAACCACTGTGGCGTCGGGTGGCAGATAGTCCAGCTTAGTCGCCTCCTCACGGAGGCGTGAGTTGAAACGCTTCTGGTGGCGGATGATTACGGGCTGTACGAGTCGCCTCCTCACGGAGGCGTGAGTTGAAACTGGCAAGGAGCGGCGGAACTCACGAAGGCGGAGCCGTCGCCTCCTCACGGAGGCGTGAGTTGAAACCCAATCCTCAGCGAAGTGAATTCCTACGCGTGGGAAGTCGCCTCCTCACGGAGGCGTGAGTTGAAACGGCGAGCCAGTCATGCCCTGACCAGCGGTTTGTGGTCGCCTCCTCACGGAGGCGTGAGTTAAAACTGGGGCAGACGCTTTTCACGGCTGGAGGTGCGAGCGTCGCCTCCTCACGGAGGCGTGAGTTGAAACATTTTCGGAATACGGTATATCTACGCCTCTGCCCGTCGCCTCCTCACGGAGGCGTGAGTTGAAACGACCTCGACCAAAAGCGCTCTCTCATTGCGCAGGTCGCCTCCTCACGGAGGCGTGAGTTGAAACTTCTTGACGTCTTTCCCGTCGTAGGTCTGAAAGAGTCGCCTCCTCACGGAGGCGTGAGTTGAAACAGTGTGCTAAACGGGCCTTGCCGGAGGGGCGTAAGGAGCGCTTTATCTCATGGTTCGGGTCGAATAGTTGGATCATCGGTTACCTCAAAAATACAGGAGATCGAAAAAACGACCATAATAAGTCAAGAAAAGAGAAATCATACGAGAACTTACAGAGAAATATCGAAGTAAGTATGCGAGATCTGGCTACGAGAGCTGAATGGGAAATGATTGACACACCACTGCGAGGTGAACGGATATAACAGACAGATTTATTAGAAAGTGTCACCAAGAAAATTTTGAGGGAAGAAGTGGCGCACAGAACATAGTGTGGATGCAGGAAAAAGGCTGATCAAGCGACGTTTGGAAAATGAACATGCATGAATGGGTCCGGGTGGTTGGCGGCGGATCCATTTTGGTCAAAAATGACCAAGATGGACCTCGCAGGGTATGGCAGAGGATACGCGAGATGGATGAGAAGACTTGTATATTGCGAACTTGCCCGGGACGAAATCGCAGAGTGACATAACAAACCAGGCATGCTCTTGGTGATCTGGATCTATAAGAGATGACAAGAGTGTGACAGTAAAATATCCTGGGATATTTCGGTGCACTATTTTGTCCGACTAGCGTCGTACCTAGCCGACCCAAACGACCCGTTCGTCGCGCAAGGTGACGACGTTTGTTAGCGGACGTGAAGGGGTATGAGGCAAACAGGGTCTTGCTTTTCAATCACGCTTCGCCTTATCTTCGGCCTCATAGCGAGAAATGTAACTGGAGGGGATGAAGTGATTGCACATGCCGCTGCCATTAAATTGAGAAGTGTAAGAAGTAACGCGATTGCCAGTAAGTGTGAGACGCAGAACAGCAACCTGGGGGACAGTATCAACGCGTTCGTAGGGGGGCACAAAGGTGGAGTGGGTACCTCCCCGGGAATCTATCCAAGTATCGGCGTGACCAGGTACAACGAAGTTAGTTTGGTAGGTGCCATCGTAGGCCCATTCCATGACTTTAACTTTTCCCTGTTCAACAGTGTGGGTTGGGACGCCGAGGATGGAGATAATCTGCTCTCCGGAGAGACCTACAAGCTCTCGGCAGAAGCGTTCGTTGTAACAGGTTGTGGAACAAGACGAGAGGAGAAGACCGACAGCGAAAAAGGAAAAGGAGATGATACGTTTCATCATGCTGCCCACTATACGCCTCCGACAGGTACATTGCAAGAAAAAAGACTTGTCATAGATGATCAATGTGCTAGTCTTGTGGGTGAATGAGGCGGTTGGGAATCATGATAGGGCTGATGGTATGCGGGTGGGCGTCGGGTCAATACTTTGAACCGCCGCCGATGGATCCTGATCCTATCGGTGCGGTGAGCGAGGCATCGCGTGATACCGTGGGGAAATCCAGGGTTGCTGCGCCGCCTGCACAGGATGAGACATACGACCCTGCCGTCATTGTGCCGACCGCTCAAACTCAGGTGGCAGTCTTGGGATACCACAATTTCAGCAACAGCAAACCCGTGACGGAAATGCTCATGCGGACAACGGAATTTCGCGAGCAGATGGAAACCATTCGTAAGCTGAAGTTGCGCGTTATTAGCATGCAGGAATTTTGTGATTGGCGGCAGGGGAAACTGCGTTTGCCAGCGCGTTGTGTTCTCATCACACTGGATGATGGTTGGAAAAGCGTGTACACGGACGCTTTTCCGGTGTTGAAGGAGTACGGCTACCCCTTTACGCTCTTTTTGTACACGAAATATCTGAGCGGACACGGCGACAGCATGACGCCAGAGATGATTCGCGAAATGCAGGCGCATGGTGCCACCGTTGGCAGCCACTCGACGAGTCATTATTACCCCAGTCGCTGGAAACATGCTGAAGCCCAGGGAAAAGATTTCTTCAGAGCGTTTATGGATGTGGAAATGGGGGATTCGCAGAAGAAGCTCAGCGAGCTTTTCGGAGCCATCAACACATATTGTTACCCGGGAGGATTTGTAACTCCTGCCATAGTGGAGAGTTTGCCGGGCTACGGGTACGTGGCGGCCTTTACTGTAATACCCGGTAAGGTGCACGCGGATGAAGATATGATGCGTATTCATCGTTACATGGTTTTTGGAACGGATTCCTCTATTTTTCAGCGGGCGGTGAATTTTGGGAAGGGCGACGGTTCTGCTCTCAAGATATCGAAAAAGAGCAGCGGCTCTCTGCCTCCTTTCCCGGTATTTCCTGCGGCGGGATCCAAGGTGAGTGAGGACCTTGAGCAGATTAGTGCACAGCTCGGCACCATTGAGAATCTCGATTTCAGCTCAGTTCAGATGCGAGTGAGCGGTTTTGGACGCGTACCGGCGCAATTGGATCCGGCGGCGCGAGTCGTACAATGGAAACTGCCGATGCGTATTTATATGCCATCTCTCACCGTACAGCTGAGCTGGAAGACAGTAGACGGAAAGCGAATGAACACTCAATGGAGCTTTGATATCATCCCGGCTAAACAAACGGAGAACCCATAATTATGCCCGAAAAACAAGAAACTTCATCTGCGAAACAACCTGCTGAAAAGAACAAGGGGACAAAGCGCCGTGTTGCACGTAGCAAGGTGGATTCTGCAGCCAACAACGAGCTTCAAAAAAAAGCCAAATCTTCTTCTTCGACAACTTCGGCGAAGCAGGCCGTCGATGCTTATCCCGCTCCGGAAACCGTAGGGGGACACGAATCGGCGGGGAGCAGTCATCGTCGGCGGCACAAAACTCATCATAGTAAGGGCGGAAGTGCAGCCGTCAGCACTCTTGCGGCATCTGTACCTCATCCTGGGATTCGCACCGAGGAACTTATTCGCCGTGCATGGAAGATCTACCTTGGAGAGGTGACTGAAGAGGGGTTGGCACTTATGGATGATCGTACGGCGGAGGAGACGGCTCAAAGAGCGTTTCGAGTTGCAGAGATTTTCCTTCTCTGCGCTGCCTCCTACGGAGGGAACAGCGAGCCATCGGTTTAACCGAGGCGGTTCTTGAAATCCTCAAAACTAAAGCGCCGCAAGGAGGTCAACGTGCCATCCTGCGTGAGCATTGAGATATCCGGGTGCTTTACGCCATTGAAGTGTGTGGTCTTCACAATTGTGTAGTGCGCCATGTCGTCCAGCGTGAGGGTGTCGCCCGGCACCAACTCTCGTGGAAATGAGTAGTCTCCAAGCACGTCTCCGGCCAAGCAGGAAACGCCGCCAATGCGGTAGGTATAGCTCATTTCTTCTGTTTGACCGGCGAGGAGATAACTTTCTCCCGGCAAACAGACTGCCGGTTGTGGTGTTTCAGCGACTGAAGGTGTTGAACCCGACGGTTCTGTCAAAAAAACATCCGGTCGATAAGGCATTTCCAGAACATCCGGTGTATGTGCGCTCACGCTTATGTCTAAAATAGCGTGTCGGACCCCCAAAGATTCAAAAACATCTAATACCCGTGTCCGCAACACACCAGTGTGGATACTCCAAGCTTCACCCGGTTCCAAGAAGATCTCCACTCCTTGATAGTGCTTTCGCAGTTCTCGCAAAAACAGCACAAGCTTCTCCACCTCGTATCCCGGTTGGGTGATCCAGTGTCCGCCCCCCAGGTTCAGGTACCGAAGAGCAGGATCGTGTAACAAAGAACGACATCTTTCCTCCAGCGCGTGAAAAGTATCAATGAGATCTTGCGCGCCTTGCTCGCAGAGGGTGTGAATGTGTAATCCGCAAATGCCGGATGGGAGAGAATCCGGTAGCAGGGAGGGATCTATGCCCAGGCGTGATCCAGGACGGCAGGGATCGTACAGTGGAGTTTTCCCGGTCGAATATGCGGGATTTATCCTCAGTCCAAACTGAAGTTCACAGGTCTGTGCCCGTCGGAAGGAAACGCACCGTTGAGCGAAACGTTTCCATTGCTCCATACTGTTGAAATCAATATGATTCGCTATCTCGGCCAATTGGTCAAGATCCTCGGGATCATATGCAGGAGAATATACGGCTAAATGTCCACCTAACTCTTGCGCTCCGAGGATTGCTTCGTATAAGCCGGACGCACAGCAGCCCGATGCATAAGGTTGCAGAACAGGGAGACACCCTGTTGTGGCGAAAGACTTGAGGGCCAAAAGTACACGAACACCACCCTCGCACGCTACACGCTGCAGCAAACTAGCGTTCCGCTGCAGCGCGGCCTGCGAAATGATGAACTCAGCCATGAAAGGGCAGAGAATTCGAAAGAGATCAGGAGGCGGGAGTTCCTGGTTCTTGATCCGGAGACGGAGTTGGCGTAGCTGGAGCAGCAGCTTCCTCCTCACTCTTCGATTCTTGGATCAGTTTATTATTTACCGTCTTGATGGATTGTTCCAACTCACGCAGATAACGAATAGTCTGCAACTGCATCTTCCCAGAAATAGAGGGGCCCATGCGGCGCAGGGCATCAGCCCGTTTTGCAGCTTCGACCCAAGCGGCAAGAGCTTTCTTCGGATTACCGACGCTGTTCTCCAAGTTGCCAAGAGCGGAGAGCAAACGAACGTACTGCAGCGCGATGGCGGGGGTCAGATTGTTCATGCGCGTGGCAAGGGCTTGTCCCTTGGAGTAAGTGTCGCGTGCCAATTCCGGATCATCCGCAAAGAATTGTGCATCACCCAGGCAGCGGTACGAACTCAGTGCGTCCTCCGCGGCTTTGGCAAGGTCTGCCGAAAGGGCTTCTCCTGTCGGCAGTTGTCCCTCGTTGGCAGGAGCAAGCTCCTCAAACAATGCACGATCAATCTCCAGAGCCTTTTCGTAGTATGGAAGGGCCTCATTCGTCTTACGCTGTACGAGGCAAAGGTACCCCATACTGTTGGCAATGGCACTGCTCAACCGGCGCCCGCTCACGCTGTTGCGCACTTCTTGAGGCAGGGCATCCCAGTCCTTCTGTGCGGTTTCATAGTAACCTTTGGCTTTTTCGTAGGCTGCGAGATCGCGTGTAGTATCTGCAAGCATCAATCCCAGACTCACGAGCTCTTCTTCAGAAAGTGATGTCCGGTGAGCCTTCTCTGCCTCATAGTACGCTTCAATCTTATTGCGCATATCACGTACGGTCTCCATCCAGAGCGGTTGATTAGCCTGCCGTCGCACGTCGTTGGCTACAGAGAAAAGCAGGTAACGGAAGAGATCGTTCTGTTGTGGAGAGAGACCTGTCGAAGCTTCGGCCGACGCAGCAGGAGCCGCCGTTTTTTCGCTCTTTATCTTGTTGTAGAGAGAAGAGGTCGAATTGTCATCGCCACAGGAACTGAGAATTGCGGCACAGAGCAGGCTTAAAACGCTTGCACTCGCCACACGGACAGATTGGAATCTTGCGCGCTGTTGCATACGCGCTCATTCTAAAGATAGGAGCCCCACTCGTCAAGCGCATTATTTCACACTTGGCAAGAAGTTCATGTTGTGGTAAAGTGGGGGCGGAGCCGCCGGTGGGGTTTATCTCTTGCCTTTGACTCCGTTCTTGATACTGCGCTATGAACGATCTTACGAAACCTTTTAAGCGCCTTCCTGTCGCACTAATCGGTACAGGATCCTATGTTCCCGAGCACCGTTTGACCAATTCCGATCTCGAAAAGATGGTTGATACATCCAACGAATGGATCGTGGAGCGGACAGGCATTGAGGAGCGTCGTATCGCTGCTCCGGATGAAAAGCCAAGCGATATGGCAACTGCTGCTGCAAAGAAGGCCATGGAGGCTGCCGGCATCAAACCGGAGGAAATAGACCTAATTATTGTGGGTACGGTGACGCCGGATACGTTCACCCCATCCACGGCTTGCTATGTGCAAGCGAATATTGGAGCGGTGAATGCAGCAGCCTTTGATATCTCTGCAGCCTGTTCCAGCTTTCTCTTTGCTCTCAAAACGGCTGTTCAGTACATCGGCTGTGGGCAAGCCAGGACAGCTCTCATCATATCTTCGGAGAAGCTCAGTCACATCGTCAATTGGGAAGATCGCACTACTTGTGTGCTTTTTGGAGATGGGGCAGGGGCTGCTGTGCTGCGCACCGGAACGGGGGAAGAGGGAGATAGCGCGATATTGGCGTCAGACATCGGATCTGACGGCACATTGACGGATCTTTTGTTGGTTCCAGGGGGAGGTTCAGCCATCCCGACGACGGAGGAAAATATTCACGAGAAACTTTTCACTCTGGCGATGCGTGGCAACGAGGTATTTCGTCATGCCGTGGCGCACATGAAAGATTCGGCTCTCTCCCTTCTGCAGCGAACCGGGATTAATCCGGAGGATATTTCATTGGTTATTCCTCACCAGGCGAATTTGCGCATCATCAATGCCGTCACTCAGCGTTTGGGCATCCCTCCGGAGCGAGTATTTGTCAACTTGCAGAAATATGGCAACACTTCCGGCGCTGCTTGTGCCATTGCGCTGGATGAAGCAATCCGCGGCGGTCGTGTAAAAAAGGGAGATATCGTGCTGATGGTCACTTTCGGCGCCGGTCTCACATGGAGCTCTGCCGCTATCCGTTTGTAGGTGCTGTTTCTCTCTTTTCCCAGTTGATTTGCGGACCACGGCTCATTGGAGTGTCAGTCCTTGTCGGAGGTCGGTCGCGAAGCGTCTTTCACCTGCTGGGGTAGGAAGCACCGAGCGATTTTGAAACGCAGCATTTTGTCCGATGAGTAATAAAAATGCCCGAATTTCCGGATCGTTAATCCGCGATGCTGACTTGCAAGCGGAGGGATAGATCGCAGAACCGCCTCCAACGCGGCCGTGGCGGTAAGTCGCGTGGTGCCAGGCCCCATCAGCCGCTGCACTTGTGCGATGAGTTCGCTCTTATTCACCCCTCTTTAGTGCATCGCGGATCTCACGCAGCAGAAGTACATCCTCCGGCGTGGAGGGAGCAGGAGCGGACTCTTCCTCCTTTTGCTTGGCGCGGAGAGAGCACAATAATTTGATAGCAAAGAAAATAGAGAGGGAGATGATCAGGAAATCCAATATAGTCTGGCAAAAGGCTCCATACTTCACTACGGCAGCATCTTCTGCGTCGCTGATTTTCCATGCAAGTCCTGCCAGATCCTTTGTACCTCCTGTGAGTACAGAAACGAGGGGCATGATAATGTCTCCGACAAGGGACGTTACAATTTTGCCAAAGGCACCGCCGATGATGACACCGACAGCCATATCCATTACATTTCCTTTCAGGGCAAAAGCCTTGAATTCATCGACCCATGCGGGTTTGAGTTTTTTAATGTTCATGATTTTATTATTGGGTGTTGTTTAGGAGATATTTTTGAATGCCTTGACGCCCCAGACCTGACAGTGCCAAGGATTATGGTTTTCCGAGGTAAAGATGCAGACACCTCCTGTGGGAACCTTGATGTCATGCTCGGTGCAGAAGGCTTCATAGTTACCAGTGATAACAGGGGCGAAGCGAATGACACCGTTGGAAGAGACACAGAGGAATGTCTCATCTTCTGCAATTTCAGAAGCAAGCTGTTGCCAAGTGTCCATAAGCGCTTGCGGGTTGACAAGCCAATCCTCCGGCACAACAGCTTGAGTATTCCAGAGATCCATCACTCGTGTACCAAAGGTTTCCAGTTGTTTTAGGGAAAGATTGTCGGGATTTTGCCCGTCGGTAATAGCGGCTCCACGACCGAGACGGAGAATAACTTCCTGCTCGGTCTTGTTTTCATCCGGGCCGTAATCGACTTCAGTGAAACGAGGATCAATATTCACTGAGGAAGGTGCGATATTCAATTCCAGAGCGATGAGCTCCGCAGTGCGGCGTGTCCGTAAAAGCGGTGCAGCGAGAATGTGGGTGGGTTTGATACCTCTGGCAAGGAGGTAACGCCCGATGCCACGGGCACGCTCCTCTTCCGTGAGAGGCAGATCTGTGCGAGCACCGATTCGAGTGGGAGTTTCTCCCGGACGAAAGGTGTTTCCATGACGTGCGATAATGAGTGTTCTCATATAGTTCAGGCAGTAAAGATTTACGCAGGATCTTCTTCGATACGCAGGTTATCGATGATGTAGCGGCGACGGTCATCAGTGTTATCGCCCATATAGAAACGCAAGACCTCGCGAAGATTGTGGGCATTTTCAAGGGTAACGGATTGAAGACGTATATCTTCGCCGATAAAATTCTTGAATTCCTCTGGAGAGATTTCTCCCAAACCCTTGAAGCGAGTTATTTCCGGGGACTTGCCAAGTTTTTTTATGGCGCGGTCACGTTCAGCCTCAGAGTAACAATACAGAGTCTTCTGCCTATTGCGTACACGAAAGAGGGGCGTTTGCAGGATGAACAGATGACCTTCACGAATAAGTTCAGGAAAGTATTGGATGAAAAAAGTGAGCATCAACAGGCGAATGTGCATACCGTCTACATCCGCATCCGTCGCGATGATGACCTTGTTGTAGCGTAGATCCTCGATGGATTTATCGATGTTGAGTGCGAGATGCAGGAAGTCGAGCTCCTCGTTGCGTTTTTCTTCAAAGAGAGAAGAACGGTTCATCCCATAGCTATTTGCAGGTTTGCCTCGCAGAGAAAAGACAGCTTGAGTTTCCGCATCACGGGCTGTGGTAATGGAACCGGAGGCGGAATCGCCCTCGGTAATGAAAAGCATAGTTTCCTCCGCGCGTTTATGCTTGGAGTCGTAATGTACACGGCAGTCGCGCAGCTTTTTTGTGTGTATCTTGGCTTTTTTGGCTCGTTCGCGAACGATTTTACTGGTTACCCCCGCTACTTCCCTTCGTGTTTTTTCATTCTCCTTGATCTTGTCTTCGATGGCGGCGGCGATTTCCGGATGACGGTGAAGGTGGTTGTCTAATTCTCGTGCGAGGAAGTTGCCGATAAAGGTACGGATAGTTTCTTTGCCGGGACCCATGGTATTGCTGCCCAGCTTCGTCTTGGTTTGAGACTCGAATACAGGATCAATAACCTTCACGCTGATGGCTGCTTCAATGCAGGAGCGAATATCGGTCGCCTCGTAGTTCTTTTTGTAGAAAGCTTGCAGGGTCTTGGTGATGGCTTCTTTTAGAGCATTTTGATGAGTGCCCCCCATTGTGGTGTGTTGTCCGTTGACAAAAGAATGGTATGATTCACCGTAGGAATCTCCGTGCGTGATGACTACCTCTATGTCATCTCCAACCAAGTGGATTGGTTCGTAGAGGGGGGCGGCATTCATCTCCTCGCGCAGCAGATCCAATAGACCATTTTTCGAGGAGAAACTCTTACCGTTGAGCACCATAGTCAGCCCGGTATTCAGGTAGCAATAGTAGCGGCACATGCGTTCTACGAACTCTATATTGTATGCCGAATCTTCCGGGAAGATGGAGCGATCGAAGCAGAAACAGACCCGAGTACCGTCCTGTTCTTTAGTTTTTGAAGTATAGTCACTCCCTTTCTTTTTGAGTCCTTCGCAGAAAGAGATAGAGCGTGTTTTTCCTCCGCGATAGGCCTGCACAGTAAAGGAAGAAGAAAGAGCATTTACGGCTTTAATGCCGACACCATTAAGTCCCACCGATTTTTTAAACGCCTCTCCATCGTATTTGCCTCCGGTATTGATCTGCGCTGCGCATTCGTACAACTTACCCAGTGGTATGCCGCGTCCGTAATCCCGTACTTCGCAGGTGCCGTCCTCCTCCACCCGAATGGAGATTTTTTTACCAAATCCCATCACGAATTCATCAATAGAGTTGTCAATAACCTCCTTGAGCAGTACGTACAGTCCATGGTCTGATGCCGACCCGTCCCCCAGACTGCCGATGTACATGCCAGGGCGAAGACGGATATGCTCCCGCCAATCCAAGGTTTTGATGTCTTCTTCCGTGTAGTTGCTTTCCATAGACGAGCTCCCCCGCATTATAGTCCAATCGACTGAAGAAGGCAAGAACCAGTTAAGTGCTTCTACGTCGAAAAGATTTTGTTATTTTGGACGTGATTGTTGATGAAGAAATAAGATGAGGAATTGTGTTCTTGTCCCGAGTCCCTCACGATACCTGTATTTGTCATGCAGATTCTATGATGCACTATTTTTATCTGAATATGCTCGAGATTTATACACGTCCCCCTGGCAAACGCATTAAGAAAAGCGTTTGCCTATGCACTATTTACGGGATTCGATGTACAATGTTGATAACGTACGCATTGTGCATGTTTTTCGAATTGTTAATGTATGCAAAAGCTTTCTGGGAGTCGTCATGATGATCGCTTGTCGTCATGATTTATGATGCGTATAAACGATAATATCAGTCAATAAGATCATTTTCTCTGTTGCTGGACTGCTCTCAAATGAGTTTGCTGTGAACACAGGTTTGTGCTTGATGAAAACGTTGTGCCGTGGTAGGATGTGCGCCGTGAAGGTTATCGTCGTAACAGGGGGCATCGCTTCTGGGAAGAGCACAGTTGTACAAATGCTCCAGGAGATGTGTGGAGAGGGGCTGGTCGTGTTTGACTGCGACAAAGTAGTTTCGGAGCTGTACAGTGGGGGGGGACTATCACGCGATCTTGTGTCTACTTTCGGGGCGGGTGTTCTGGATGAGCAGGGGCAGGTTGACCGTGACTTCTTACGCAACATAGTGAGCAACGATCCGCAGGGACGTAGACGCCTGGAGGAAGTGGTTCATCCCGTATTGGCAGAGATGTGCATTCAGGCACAAGCGGAGGCGCGAGAAAGCGGCAAAGCTCATACCTTCCTCGCAGATATTCCTCTGTATTTTGAGAGCGAGATGGCTCACGTACCGGTGGATAAAGTTTGCACGGTAGCGCTGAGTCGTGCGGAACAAATCAGACGCCTTGTGGAACGGAGCGGATGTAGTCGAGAGATGGCGGAAGGAATGTTGGCAGCCCAGGCACCGACTCAGGAGAAAATTGATGGAGCTGATTATGTTTTTTGGAATGACGGGAGTGAAGAGATCCTGTGGACGCAGGTGCAGATGTTCTACCGAGCCGAAATTGAACGTGAAGCCAAGATTCACCGGGCGCAATCCATCGTTGTGGACATGAATGAGTTGCGGCGTTCTGAATTCTTCGAGTTACAACAAAAGGCAGAAGATCTTTCGACCAAGGATCTCGGCATCGATATGAACCGCCGACAGCTTATCGCTGCTCTTGTGCGCGCATACCTCCTTGAAGGGAGCGGGGTGCAGGTGACCGGCGTGATCGATACCAGTCGTTACCCGAACCAATATATTCTGAGAGATGCAGAAAACAACTTTCGCCCTGGGGAAGACGATATCTGTTTTCCGGGTGAACTCATGAGATGCTATAACCTGCGCGTGGGCAATGAAGTCCGGGTGCAACTGAAATTGGGTCAAAAGCGAGAGCCGTCTCTCGTTGCTTCCGAAGTGCTGCAAATCGAGGGTCAGCCTGCGGGTGAATATGTGCAGAAGAAGGACTTTGAGCAGCTTACTGCTCTGGTTCCCACGCGTCGTCTCATTCTAGAGAACATGGATATCAAATCGCCCGCCATGCGTGTGCTGGATTTGGTTGCTCCGTTGGGGATGGGACAGCGCGCTCTCGTAGTAGCACCGCCGCGGGGAGGGAAAACTATTCTCCTCAAAACGATAGCGAGATCGATTCGCGCGAATTATCCGGCTACAAAGCTCCTCGTGTTGCTGTTGGACGAGAGACCCGAGGAAGTGACGGATTTTGAGGAGACCGTGGATGTGCCTGTATATGCTTCCACCTTTGATGAAAATTCGTGGCGTCATGAGCAACTCAGTGAGCTGGTGTTGGAGCGTGCGCGTCGTTTGGTGGAGCAGGGGGAGGATGTAGTTATTCTGCTGGATTCGCTTACTCGTTTGGCTCGCGGACACAACGCGCACGCTACTGGCGGACGTACTATGTCAGGAGGTCTGGATTCACACGCCCTGGAAAAACCTCGTAAATTTTTTGGCGCTGCACGTAATGTGGAAGAAGGTGGAAGTCTTACCATCGTTGCAACCTGTCTCGTGGACACGGAGTCGCGCATGGATGAGATCATCTTTGAGGAGTTCAAAGGTACCGGCAACATGGAAGTGCGATTGGATCGCGAACTTGCCGAGCGCCGCATCTATCCCGCAATCTCTATTTCGCAGAGTGGCACTCGTAACGACGATCGGTTGTATCATCCTGATGAGATGAGTCGCGTTCTGCAACTGCGGCGTCAGCTGTCGACTCACCCGGGTTGGGAGGCTTTGCAGCATCTGCTGGTCAACATTCAGAAAACGCAGAACAATGCTGAGCTGCTTTTGCGAGGACTTGTGATTTGATAAAAAAAGAGCCGCCGGCAGAGCAAGGGCCATAGAACGTATCAGGAGATCAGGACTTCGCGGGCACGGGCTGCTCCTTGTGCAGGGGAGATAACGCCGCGTTCCTCCATCATGTCCATGATTTTAGCGGCACGTCCATAACCGATTTTGAAGCGACGCTGCAAGAGTGAGGTGCTGGCCTTACGTTCAGTAATCACCATGTTCACGCAGCGGGTGTAGAGTTCTTCATCTGAATCTGTTCCACTTCCACTGCGAGGCGAAGAAGCTCCTCCGTTGTTTGTTTCGATAGGCTCGCTGAGCGCCGCTGCAGCGCTCTGTACAAAGTTTTGCTCCGCATGTGACGCACAGAACTTGATGATGGAAGCTATCTCGGCATCTGACACAAAAGCGCCCTGTGCGCGCGTCATCTTGCTTGGTCCACCCGGAGGCAGGAAGAGTAAGTCGCCACGCCCCAGCAAATTTTCTGCGCCGACTTCATCGAGGATAACCCGGCTGTCGATTGCGCTGGACACTTTCAGTGCGATACGACTTGGCAGGTTCGTCTTGATGGTGCCAGTGACGATTTGCGCGCGCGGCGATTGTGTTGCCATGATGAGATGGATTCCGGCGGCGCGCGCCAGTTGAGTGAGGCGTCCGATGTAGTTCTCCAGATCTTCTTTCACTTGCATCATGAGGTCGGCAAGCTCATCCACTACAATCACGATGTAGGGCAAGTGCGCTGGGAGGCTGACGTCCTCATGAAAATCCAATTCCTGTTGTTTCTCTTCCTCATCCTCATCCGGGATATCGCAACCGCGGGAACTCTCGACATCACGCACGATGGCATCCACTGCACCATTTTCAAATTCAACCGGATGTTCGGACGTCTCGTTATTTTTACTCTCAATAGCCTCTCGTTCTTCAGACGTTAAGTTGTTGAAATCTTCCAGATTTCGAACGCCCGCCTTACTGAAGAGTTTGTAGCGGTGTTCCATTTCATTGACTGCCCAGCGTAATGCGCCTATGACACGGTTTGGGTTTGTCACCACCGGCACTGCGAGATGGGGCAGGGCTTTGTAGGGTTGCATCTCTACCACTTTGGGATCCACGAGAATGAGCTTGAGTTCATCCGGGCGAAACTTGTAGAGGAAAGAAATGAGCATGCTGTTGATGCACACAGACTTTCCCGACCCCGTTGAGCCGCCCACCAGCACGTGCGGCATTGCCGCCAAATCTCCGATCACCGGATGACCGTATACATCCTTGCCCAGAGCTACGGGAATTCGCAGTTTTGGATTGTGAAACTCCGGGGATTGCAGGAGCTCGCGAAGGAAGACAGGTTCCTTCACGCTGTTTTCCAGCTCCACCCCCACTGTGGATTTTCCCGGAATTGGAGCAAGTATGTTCACCGAAGGGCTTCGCGTGGCAGCCATGATGTCGACCTTCTTGTTTGCTACAGTTTTGACTGATTGACCTCTTGGCACGGTAAACTCATAACGCGTAACACTCGGACCGCGGGTGATGTCTCCGGGTTCCACGCTGATGCGAAACGACTCTAGGGTGTCCGCAATTTTAGCTTGCGTATGTAGCATTTCTCCCCGGGCTTGCAGTCGCACACTCTCCGATACAGGTTCATACTTCAATAACTCGTACGGCGGCAGGGGATAATCATCTTTTGGGGGCGCTACGGTTTGCTTGATCTTCCGCCGCGGTATCGGGGAAGCAGGCTGTGCCGTCGGTGTCAGAGGTTTTCTTCCGTTTTCTTTTTTTCCGAAGTGTTGTTCGAGTGCGCGTTTTGTATGCGCGTTGATTGGCAGTTCCTCCCCTTCATCCACAGCAGACAAGCTTTTGCGTTCTATCTCATCTTCTATGGGTTCCATCAAATCCAAGAGATTATCTATAGGTTTTCTAGCTGAGATTGTCCGTTGGGAGGGGGTATTTGGCACATGCGCCGGTGTCTGAGGAAGAGCTTTTTCCTGCTGCTCTTCATCGTCCAATGGTAACTCTTCAGATACAGCAGGGATAGGATCCGGTGAATCTTGTCCTGCTTGCTTGGAAGAGAATTTTCCGGAAGTGACGGAGGAAGACGCTGGTGTATTGCGAGACTTTGCCAGTTGTCGCCAAGAACGTGCGTCCTCCTCCTTCCGCATCTTTTTCTCGCGACGATAATTTCGCCAACGTTGCCAGAGACCGATTATATCCCTTCTTTCAATGTGATAGAGTAACCCGGGGGTAATGCGAGCGTAGTAAATTAACGCGATGCCGTGGAGCAGCAGAAGGAACACGAGAGCCCACGTGCGACCGAGGATAGCCTCGGCGCAGCAGCTTCCGTCCAAGTACCCTAACTTTCCACCGGGTGAAGGGAGATGCATATGTTCAGTTTGCTCTATCAGAATCCACGGTTGCACTGACATGATGGCGCAAGAACTCATCAGTATCACGATCCATCCGACCCATTGCATGAGGCGGTTATTTTCCGGCCATAGCAGCATCCCCCACGCCGGTACTTGCATGAGAATGACTCCATATACAGCAGAGACTCCAAATAACCAGTAGAGAGTCCCGGCGATGTACAGACCGACTACACCGAGATAATTTGTGCATGGACGCGCCGAGGCTGCTTCATGATCCACTGGATTCAGCAGGCTCCAGCCCATTTCATTTGCCTGATAACTAAGCAGACATAGTAGGAGTAATAAGCTAATTATAGCCGTGCACAATCCAATAATTCGGCGGCGGCGCAATAGCATCCTCCGGTGGGAGCTTCCCACAAAGTCCTCCGAACCCATGCCTGTCATCTGATCCAGCATTACAGCGTAATTCAAATGTGACGAATAGGAGGCCGGCTTTACACGACGCAAGTAATTGCCAAACTAAATTGGCTTGGCAAAAAGAGCCCGTGCACGCTCCACGATATTGGACACATTCATCCCGAGATCATGCAGCACTTGTGAGCCGGGAGCAGAGAAGCCGAAGTTATCAATACCAATGATTGCCTCCGGAGATCCGACGTAGCGGTACCATAGGTCACTTTTGCCGGCTTCAACTACAAGTCGCCGTTTACAAGAAGAAGGAAGTATATCTTCCTGGTATTCAGGAGATTGGCGGTTGAACCTCCAAAGAGAAGGCATTGAAACAACACGTACCCCCGATCCGAGAGTTTTGGCGGCTTCCAAAGCGAGTATCACTTCCGAACCCGTGGCAATAATAATAAGTTCCAAGGGAGAGGATTCAGGCAGGGCAACGTAGCCTCCGCGAAGAGTTCCCTCTCGTCGTTGCTGCACTCCCAACTCGGGCGCTGCTTGTGTGAGGGAAGGGACATTCTGACGGGTAAAGATAAGAGCCGTGGGACCGTCCTTCCGTTCCATGGCGCACATCCATGCACCGGCGGTTTCCTCTGCATCGGCGGGACGTACCACGTCAAGGTTTGGGATCACTCGTAGTCCACTGACCGTTTCCACCGGTTGATGGGTAGGTCCATCCTCACCCACCGCTACAGAGTCATGCGTCAATACGTAGGTGACCGGCAGATGCGCCAACGCTGCTACCCGGATGGCGGCCCTCATATAATCCACAAATACACAGAATGTTCCAGCAGAAACGCGGAAGAGTCCGTCATATGCTATGCCATTACAGATGGCAGCCATGGCGTGTTCACGGATGCCGAACCAGAAATTACGCCCGGCATAATTCTTTGCAGAAAAATCTCCGGCTTCTTTCAAGTAATTCTTATTGGAAGAGAAGAGATCCGCACTTGCGGAGAGAAGGGCAGGGCAACGCGCAGCAAAGATATTCTGTACAGTAGAGCCGGAAGAGCGTGTTGCCTGAACATCATTGCCTAAGCTCTCCGGGAGAGTCTTTTGGGCCTCCTCAGGAGTGAGTCCTTTTACTGCCAGGTCCATGCCCGCATCCAGCTGCTTTGCAAGATTCGGATAGGTTTTTCGCCACGCCTGGTAGCATTTATTCCACTCCTCGTAGGCTTTTTCTCTCTGCGCTTTCAATTCTGCCATGTATGCACGTACTTCAGGGGACACGTAATAGCGTTTGTCAGTGGATAATCCCCAGTTTGCATGTGCTTGCTCCCATAGCTTCGCTCCCCCTTCTCCGTGTCCCTTTGTGGTGCCTTCAAAGCCCGGAACACCCCTTGCAATCGTAGTGTGGGCGATGATGAGTTTCGGCCGCCCATTTTTCTCCAAGCGAGCCACGCGTAAAGCTTCTTCTATCGCTTGCAAATTATGTCCGTCAACGCTGACAACGTCCCACCCTTGCGCAGAGAAACAGGCCGAGACGTCATCCACCTGAGTACGCTCAATCGGGGCATCTAGCGTGATGCCGTTTGCGTCATAAATAAGCACAAGGTTATCCAATTCTAACGTACCAGCAATAGCCGCCGCTTCGCGCGAGATACCTTCCTGAATACATCCATCACCAGCCAGGCAGTAAACCATTTGATCAAAGATCGTGAATTCGGTCGTGTTGTAGCAAGCTGCAGCATGCTTAGCCGAGATGGCAAAACCAACCGCATTAGCGATTCCCTGTCCGAGCGGTCCCGTTGTGCATTCCACCCCTGGGCAGCAGCAAAATTCCGGATGTCCCGGTGTGTGCGATCCTTTTGTGCGAAATGCGCGGAGATCGTCAATACTCACATCAAATCCACTCATGTGTAGCCATGCGTAGAGAAACATCGAGCCGTGCCCCCCAGAAAGCACAAAACGATCACGGTTTAACCAGCGAGGTTGAGAAGGATTCACTCGCAAAAGCTCGCCATACAGGACGGCCCCTATTTCCGCACACCCGAGCGGCAATCCAATGTGCCCGGATGCTTTGTCAAAAATTGCATCGATAGCAAGGCCTCTGGCCTCCTGAGCCGCCCGTTGTAAAATGTCCGCCTTCATGCGCGCACCAGTATATCACCTTCCCTGTCTTTGTAAAGCCGTTTTTCCCCACCACCTGGGCAAATGCACACGCGCGCATTGCCTCAAAAATAAAGTCACCGAAGGGACGTAAAAAACGGGGAAAAAGGATTCTCCGAAAGTTTGATGCC
>CANQJI010000044.1 GCA_947624205.1 uncultured Akkermansia sp.
CCCCATAGGCGCAGCAGTATTCTCACCAACGCACAAAAAATTTTACTTCCCCCCCTTAATTATGGTTGACTTCGTACTTCGTACCTCGTACATAGGCGCCGCCAGACGCCACTTCCGCCGCTTTCCCTTTAAGTCCGCGCGTCGTTCCTCAATTCCTCTCCCGATCTGGCTTCGCCACACTCGCGCGCTCCGCGCGGGAATTCCCCAAATCGTACATCGTACGTCGTACCTCGTACATAGGCAAACGCATTTCCTAATGCGTTTGCCCTGGCCCCGTTTCTTTGTGCTTGCACATGGCACCTTCTTATGCTTCAATTCTCGTGTACCTTCTCCGCGCGCACGTGGCGAAATTGGTAGACGCGCCAGTTTTAGGGTCTGGTGGGTAACTCCCGTGGAGGTTCGAATCCTCTCGTGCGTAGCTCTTCTCTCCTCTTTCCTCCTGCCTCGTGAAACTCAGGTTGTTTGCTCCTCCCGGGCGAGGCAACATCACCCGTAGGTTTCGATGAGGTAGCGGATAAAAGCGGGGTCATCGAAGTTGACGTTGCCGGCATCCTTTTCGTTGAGTTGGGCAATCTCTTTCATCTCTTGCTCGCTGAGAGCAAAATTAAAGATATCCGCATTTTCTCGCATCCGCTGCGGGTGGGTTGTCTTGGGGATGATGATAAAACCGTGCTGGAGCAGGAAACGCAGGGCCACCTGGGCAGGGGATTTGCTGTGCCGGGCGCCGATAGCAGCCAGAGTCGGGTGAGTGAAAAGGCCATTGCGCCCCTGCCCTAGCGGACTCCACGCCATGAGCTTGGTATCAAAGTCGGCCAGCACCGTCTCCATGCCACGCTGCTGGCTGAACACATGCGCCTCCAGCTGGTTGACCGCTGGTGGCACTTCCACATGGAGCGCCAGATCCACGAAACGTCCGACCTGGAAGTTTGATACTCCGATGGCACGTACCTTCCCTGCGGACAGCGCTTTTTCCATAGCACGGTAGGTGCCATAGTAGTCTCCGTACGCCTGATGGATGAGCAACAGGTCAATGTAATCCGTGCGCAGCTTACGCAGTGATTCGTCGATAGAAACCGCCGCCTTCTCCTCCCCGGCGTTGGAAATCCACACCTTCGTCGTCAGGAAGATTTGCTCGCGAGGCACGCCACTCTCCTGCATTGCCTCGCCCACGCCCTCCTCATTGAAGTATGCCTGCGCTGTGTCAATCATGCGATACCCCGCGGCAATCGCATCCAGCACGCAACGTTTGCATTCATTCGGCGCCACTTGGAATACACCGTACCCCAGCTGCGGCATCTCCACTCCGTTGTTCAGCGTTATCTTGCTCATATCCTCCATATTATCACCTCAAGAGACTTGAACGCAACCGAATTCTCCATCCTTTGTTCATGTTCAGGTGACTCCGGCCTTGAATTTATGATCCAACCCTTACACCACCTCTGCCAAACCCACGCGCAGCGCGGGAATTCTCCAAATCGTACATCGAAAATCGTACATCGTACATGGGCAGGCCCCGCCTGCCCCGGCGCATTTCCTAATGCGCTTGCCCTGGCTGGGATGTCATGAATGTCGTGTACAAAGGTCTTTGGAAAGCGACGGGAGCGGTGTTGGGAGATATACAGTCCATTTTTTAGAACCAATTTGCATTTAAAACGAAATTTTCGTTCTAAATACATTTTTTGTTGCAAAAAAGGGAAAAATGTGATCTAATGAGGTCGTTTTTTCCTATGCTCGTCAATTTTACCTTAACTAATTTTCGTTGTTTCCGAGATGAAGCAAGGTTCTCGATGGTAGCAGGACCACGCTTCAAAACGCACTGCAATGCGCTTACGCCCATTCCCGGGTGGCGGAGCAAATCCCTTCTGCCCTTGGCGGCGCTTTACGGTGGAAATGCATCCGGGAAAAGTACGTTGGTGGAAGCTCTGAAGCGAATGAGGACAGCCGTCATCGATGGGGAAGTTCCGGCATATACACCTTTCGAACTGGATGAGAGCTCGCCATCCCGACCAACTCGATTCAGCGTTGTCATTCTCGTCGATTCACATCTCTGGGAATACTCATTCTCATACTGTGAAAGGAAGGTGTGCCATGAGAAGCTTGTCCGATGCACCGAACGCTCATCCGCTACCATCTTTGAGCGCGATGTCATCAATCAATCATCTTCGATATCTCGTTCCCTTTTTGCCAAAAAGGATGAGGCGCAGTACGCACTGGCGGATGGGATCATTTCCACCACTCCGCCCCATAAACTCTCTCTCGTTGACATTGCCCAGCGTGGCATTCTCGATCACCTGCTGCGCCCTATCGTGAACTGGTTTGTCTCCTCGCTCTGCATCATTAGTGCATCGAGCAGAAATGTGAACCTCGGTCTCAATATCTTGCAGCATACGGATGATTTTACCCGCGAACTCGCTGCGGCGGACACCGGCATGGAGGAGCTCGTGTTCCACGATGTGCAGGAAGAAGCGCCGGGGATGACCATTCACAAATCTGTGGCAAGTAGGATGAAGGGGGACGGCATCCTGCAGCCTGTTCATGATCCCTCACTTCTCATCATCAAAGAAGGCGACGCTCTGCACCTGAAACGCTGCTACTCCAAGTACCGCTTCGGCGGCGACAGAGAGGCTTTCTTCAACCTTTCGCAGGAAAGTGATGGTACGCGCCGACTCATGCACCTGCTTCCCATCCTTCTCGAGCGCGACAATTCCCCGCGTGTGTTTGTGATCGACGAGCTCGATCGCAGTCTTCACACGGAGCTGTCTCGTCACCTCATCGAGCGGCACCTGGATATCTGCGCCAGCGAACGCGAAAGGGAACTCTTTTCAACGCAGCTCATCTTCACCACACACGATGTAATGCTGATGGATCCCTCTCTCCTGCGCAAGGATGAGCTCTGGGGCGTCGAACGACGTACGGATCATTCCTCTGTGCTTATTCCTTTCCTGATTTACAAGGACATTCGTTCCGACACCGCCGTCCGCAAAAGTTACATGGAGGGTCGCATGGGCGCTGTCCCACAACTTCTTTTCTGATCATGGCTGGGAAATCTCAAAATCCATTGAATAGGAAGCAGTATACGAAGCCATACCGCCGCAAGTTGCTCGTTATTCCTGAGGGCGAGAAAACGGAAAAAGCCTACCTCTGCCATGCCAAGTATACGCTTGGTGCGGAATCCTGCAATCTCTCTTTTTCCCGTACCAGAGAAAGTATCCCATCTCTTATGGAGTGCGCCCGCAAATCGTGCCATCAAATAAATCCAAAACGAGGAGATGCTATCTGGATCGTTCTCGATCATGATCCTGATTCGCACACAGATGCTCAATTTCAAAGTTTGACCGACTGGGAAAATATCTCCCCAGCTTACCACGTTGCTTTGTCATCTCCGCGTTTTGAACTCTGGCTGCTCCTTCATTTCAAAACTCTCGACCAAGCAAAAAAAATCGCTGACAGCGACCAGTATATCCAAAAAATCATCCCCGGATTTAAGCAATTTACCCGCTGCAGATACCTCTTCACGAAAGAGACCATCCACACTGCCATGGAGCGCGCGCGACAGTCCCCGCACCCTACAACTACAGCTCCCCATATCCCGGGATCCACTATCTTTCTCCTCCTCGACGATATGTGTCGATAATTCCCGCGCCTCTGGCGCACTATAATTCAAATCGTCCATCGAAAATTGTACATAGGCGGCGTTTCGCCGCCACCGCCCCCGTCGCTTTCTAATCACTTCCGTCGGTCGCTCCACAATTCCGCTTCCGATCTGGCTTCGCCAAACTCGCGGCGTAGCCGCCGAATTCCCCAAATCGTACATCGAAAATCGTACATCGTACATAGGCAGACCCTGTCTGCCACCGCCTCGTACATAGGCGTTTGCCCATCTCTTTCCAAAAGCGATACGCAGCTCTGGGTTGCACCGGGATTTCATATTGAGTCAATTAACGGCTCCTGCGGCCCGCATATTTGTCAAGCGAGGGGGTGCAGTTTCTCCGAGGATATCCGTGCCATCTCGAAGTTTTTTGGATCAAATCTGCTCATCGTATTCAAAAAGAGATAAACGAAGGAGGACAACCTAACATTTTGCTGATAGGCGATATACATCGAAACCCAAGCAAGGAAACAAATCGAGTGGCGGAGAGAAAAAAACGGCGGATGCAAAAAAGAAGCTGTACATCGCTTTTGGAAAGAGGTAAACTGGTGTCTCTGGTTAGGGAAGCGCGCCACGCGCGCGTCCGTCCCCGTCTGTACGGTTTATCCACACTACCCCACTATGAAACTCCACCTTCCTTCCGGTCTTCGCAAGGCTCTCTTGGCTTGCCTTGCAGCCCTCACCTTACCCACCGCCGGCGTTGCCACAACCGTTGCTTCCGCTTCCGGCATTGCCGCTGCTTTTGCCGCGCTATCTGCCATTTCTGCTTCCCAGGCGCGGGCTGCTGAGGACATCACGACAAAAGACGCTTTAGATGACGCCGTAGCCGATCCTGCCAAGAATGCTGCGGGGCAGCAGTGGAACTTGAATATACCGGATCCGGGCGATACTTCTTTGTTTCTTGGTGGCGGAAGTGCGGGCAATGCATGGAATGTTCAGGCTGATGTAACACTCCTTCAGACGCTCGTTTTGAACAATGGTTTCTCAAACGACGTTGAGACGTTTTCCGGCTCGTTCTCCAGCGCTGCGGGAGTCAACCTCGAGAGAGGGGCAGACGGTACCGCTACGCCGAAGATTGCATTTGCCGGCGATGCGAGCGGTTTCTTGGGCGACATCCTCTCTTCGCACGACGGGAAGGGGCTCACCATTATCTTTAACTCGGGGGCGCTAACCACCAGCGGCGCCGTCAAGCAGAGCAATGAAGGAACGCTGAACCTCACGCTCAACGGGCAGACAACCAACTTCACTGAAGTTGTGGTGAACGACCTCACGCTCAATGGGAATGTCACCATTGCCAGCAAGACGAGCACCGTGACATCGACCGGGACGCTGACGTTCGGTGCAAATGCATCGCTGACGCTGGGTGACAGTGTGACCATGACAACCGGAACATTGGGGGCTGAGGCAACTCTCTCTGCCCTCAGCTTGGGCACCGGCTCGAGCCTGTCCTTGAACGCCGGTACGCACACCGCCACGATTACTTCGCTCACCCTCGCAAGTGCCTCACATCTAACCCTGGGTGGCGGACAATTCTCGGTGGGCAGTCTCGATTTGAGTTCCGGCGGGCAGGTGACGCTCACGCATGGCAAGTTGACCATCCAAGGGCAGCTCAAAACCGATGATTCCCATCGTCTGGAAATCACTTACAGCGCGGACGATGGTCCGCAGTTGTCGCTTGTTGCTCCGGCATTCGGCACGGGGCGCGACCTGTATCTCACCCTGACCGGCTTCTCGGATGATGTGCTGACAAACGGGTATGAGTTGTTCGATCGGGATACGTGGGATAATGCATGGAAGGACCACATTCTCTTCTCTTCCCCCGATGGTTCGAATTGGGAACTGGATTCCTACGGGCGTCTGGTTATCCATGGGTCAGAGCTTCCCGCTCCCGGCGGTTGGCCGGCTAACTTCGAATTCGGGACTGAAACAAAGACAGCGTCCGCTGGGTTGACTGTGAACGAGAGTTGTACAGTCTCGTATGGGGGGAACCTTGACGGAATCGTGACCTTGCAAGGCGGAGATAGCGCCATCAATGTCAAGATAACGGGGACAAGTTCGGAGATCAGCGCCGGCACGCTTTCTCTGAGCGGTCATATTGGGAAACTGATGTTCACGGGCGGTCTGTTCCGTTACGACGGAGGGTGGACAATCGCGGAGGGCGCCACCATTGACGACATCTACGTGAGGGATGCCATGCTCTTTCTCAAGACGACCACAAATCTTGACACAAACTTGCATCTGGGCGGAAGGTACGACGCGAACTCGTATGAAGGCACCCTGCGAGTTAATTCACAGAGCGCGTATCCTTGCACCGTGACGCTGTCCGGTTCGCTCGTGATCGAGGAGGATGCACTCATTTCAGTCCAGTATGGCTCCGTTTTCAAAGTGACCGGGGAGCTGACCACCGGAACTGTCGATTCCTCGCACAACCTCTTGCTGGGTTCCTATGGCAACGATGCAGCCCACGTGGAGTTCCTGGGTGGCGGCACGCTGGCGGGCACTTTGGGCTTCAGCAATCGCGGAGGGACAGCTCATTACTTGGTTCTCGGGAAGGGAGCGGCTGCGGAGGAGACCAAGACCCTCACGGTGTACGGCTTGAACTCCACTGCCGGTGGCTACATCATTGCCGACGAAGGGAGCGAGGGCTACGCCGAGCTGGTGCTTAATGGAACCGGTACATACACCTTCAGCGGAAATCTGGGCACTGCCAGCTCCCTGGGAGATGCCATTACCGATAGTCATTTGAACCTGACCGTGAGCGGCGCGAAGCAAACGCTGTCCGGTGACGTCTCTCTTCATAACCTCACGATCAACAGCGGGGGAACTCTGACTGTGAGCGGCACTCTCGCCATCACAAACAACGGAGAGATTGCTGTTGGAGGAGGTTTGAATGTCAGGAAACTGGTCACGTCGGGTGGGGGTAAGATCGGCTTCGGAGAAACGACCTTAAACGGGGAGATGTATATCGGCGAAGGTACGACGGTTACATTCGGTAGCGGATCGTTGAACTTGCAGGCGGGAAGCTCTGTGTACCTGAAAAATGGTGCCCGTCTGGTACTTGGCGACAATGGTTCGCTCCGTCACAAAGGAACCGGCAGAGGAGAAGGCGGCAGGCATGTCATTGATGGTGATGGTGGCTCTGTAGAGATGGGAAAACAGGCACTCTCCAATCCTCCTTCATCCTACCTCTACGGTATTGACTATGAGAATTTGGAGTTCAAGGAAGGTGTGACCCTGATTGTGGGTGATGGCAGAGTTTACAATGCCCCGATGAAAGGAATCTTGGTCAAAGGAACACTGCAGCTCGTTGGGGAGAATGAGAAATACTTAGGAGGTACTAACACCATCGGCGTTCTCGATGCGAGTGGGCTGAAGGGGGACTTAACGCTCTCCGACACGGTTGCGGCGGATGGTACCCCTGTGCATGTGCAAACTACCATCACGGGAATCGCGGGAAGAGATGATGCGACAAACACGCTTGGCGGGAACTTGAACATCAACGCCGGGACGTTGATCGTGCAGAAAGGGGGGCTGGATGTGCGGGGTGCGCTGGCTCTGGGCGGCAACACGCTAACCATCAACTCCGGCAACCTGACGCTTGCCACCGGGTTGACTTGGGGCGCCGATGGCACCATTGAGCTGGGAGGCACGCGGCAGGCCATCACTCTCGGCGGAAGCGGAACGGATTGGAGCAGCCTGTTGGGCGAATCTCTCAACTCGGCGCAGCAGCAGAAGCTGAGCATCAAGCTGGGCGAGCACTTCCTGGACGGAGTGGAAGGTAACAGCTTCCAACTTTTCACACAGGTTGGCGGGCTCGACTTCACACAGTACTTCAAGCTAGATATAAGCGCACTCAGTGGCGACTGGGCGAGTAAAAATCTGCAGCTGACTGCGGATGGAACATTGACGTTTACGGCTGATGACTCGGATCTTTCCCTGACCTGGAGTCAAAACGGATCAACGATGACCTGGACGAGTCAGGAGGGTGGAAATGTCTGGGGAACCGGACACAACGAGGCGTTTGACAGCACGAAGAGCGTGGTCTTTGCCGGCACCAGCACGGAGCTGATTACCGTAACTCTGGGCGAAAACATCACGCTGCAGAGTGGTGACATGACCGTGCAGAAGGGCGCGGGCGTAGAGAACTCGCAGAGTTACACCTTCGCCCTGGGCGAGCATACTCTCACCGTTGGGCAAAATCTGAAAGTCGAGAAGGGAATCAACGCCACGTTCACCGGCACGGGAGCAACTACCGTAAGCGGTCAGATACTCGTGGGCGGCGCAAGTGGCTCGGCTCAGCTCACGCTTTCCGGCACGGGGGCGGTGAGCTCCGCGGGTATATCGCTGTCGGGTAGCGGGACGAAGCTTACCATTAAGACTGATGATTCCGGAAATAATGCGTTGTACACGTTCGGGCGCATGGAGTTGGGAGAGGGAACCGAACTGGTTCTGCAAGGAGCAAACGCTGCAAAATACCAGCATTGGGCTCGTTCGACAAATAATTACGCGAGTGGAGCCGGTTCCATCGTGTTGGAGGATACGGGAGTAATACTAAATGGTGCAGGACAAGCGGGCATCCTGTGGGCATTCTTCTGGAACAGTGAGAGCACGCATCAGGGGCAAACCATCGGCAATCTGAAACTCCGCTCGAGTGAAGGGGGCGCGGCCAAGACGACCCTCATTATAAACGGTGAGATGGGGGATGCGAACGGACATGGCATCGGTGTTGTTGAGAACTTGTGGGTGGAGAACAATAGCTCGCTAATGATACGCTGCCGGGCGCTTGGCGCCACCACCCAAACTCGCACTTTGCACCTGTCAGGGGACGGCTCCGGTGGCGCGTATAACGACTCTTCTCAGGAAAGGAGTGGGACTACCGATGCGGCGCTGGTGCTTGGAGCCAATACGACAACAGACGGAGGGAATGACATCTATTGGAACATCACGGCTGAGGCGGACACGAGCATCAGCGTGCTGGCAGACAAAGATGGGAACGCCTACACGTGGACGTTGCTGAAGCAGCTGGACGTGGGCACACATACCCTCACGAAAAAGGGAGCGGGAACCTTGAAGCTGGACGCGGACGGCACACTGGTCGGCTCGGGAGGCATCGTGGTGGAAAACGGCGTCCTGCAAGTGGGTGCAGACATGAGCAGGTACACGGGTAAGATTGAGATCCAGAGCGGCGCTGGGCTTGTCATGAATCGCGCAGCCACTCTCAGCGACGAGACGAAGGTGAATGGCGGCTCGCTGACAGTTAGGGCGGACCTGACCATCGCGAACCTCACGGGCGACAGAGGCTTGACCTCGCTCACCCTCGCCGGGGACAAGACGCTGACGGTGCAGACCGGGAACCTGAGGATCAACGACACCTGGACCTGGGAAGCCGGAAGCAAGTTGATACTCGGCAGCGCGGGGCAAACGATCACGCTGGGCGAGAGTCTGCGTCTGCCGGAGCAAGGCACCGAGAACAAGCTCACCATCGACTTGAGCGCCGCATTCCTGGGCGACAGCGGCAGCGTGCAGCTCTTCAGAGGGCTGCAGGCCGAGTGGAAGGGTTACTTCCAATTCACCGTGGATGGCCAGGCTCTCGAGGAGACTGAGAATTATGCCGACCTGACTCTGAATGATCAAGGCTATCTCACCTGGAACTCGGAGCCCATCGAGCCGGTTGAGTACACCTGGACAGCGAGTGGCGCCAGCAATGCTTTCACTTGGAGCGCCAATGCGAGCGGATGGGATGGCGAGACTCCCTCCTACACCAACGCTGGGAAGGAGATCGTTTCCTTCGTTGCAAATGGCGATGCGGCAGCAACAATCACACTGGATGGATCGCTCAAGGCAGGTACACTCACTTTGTCGGGATCTCAGTCCATCACGGTGAGTCAAAATTCGGATGGTGGAGACAGCGTGACGGTTGGCTCGGGTGGAATGAGTGTAAACACAAATGTCACGTGGCAGGCCGGTTTGACCGTGAACGGCACGCTCACTCTGCAGGACGGCAAGACGCTCGAGTTCAATCAGGGAGGGCAGCTGAGCTTCGGCGACAGGAGCAGCATTGAACTTGGGGCCGACTCAACGCTCAGGCTGGTGGGCGGTACATCTAAGTGTTTCTCCAATGGTCACACGGCCGAGAGCAAACTGCAGGTTAACGGCAGCGGCACGTTCGAGGTGGACCTCAGCAACGCAGCGGAGGAAGGTAACGAGTTCGACGCAGCGGCTATACAGTTTGCCGACGACATCCAACTGAAACTCAAGGGCAAGACGGATGCAGCGAGTACATTCAAGAACCTGGCGGCGAACAACGTCTCCATCCTTTCCGGGCAAGAAGTCGTGCTGGGAGGAACGAACACCATCAACGTCCTCGATACAAGCCAGATGACGGGCGCGTTGAGCATCATCGACGGAACTCTGACCGTGAGCCAGGGGGATCTGACCGTAGCCGGCGACTACACGCAGGGAGATGGGGATAGTAAACCTTTTATGGGAGGGGACTTAACGACCGAGGTGACGGTGACGGAAGGAGATGTGACCGTGAACGGGAACTTCAACTTGCATTGGACCAGCACACTCACCGTTGAGAATGGCAATCTTACGGTGGAGGGAGAAAGCTCGCTTGAGGGGTGGGATTTCGGTGAGGAGTATGGTGGAGAAACGGATTATGCCGGAGCCGTCAATGTGAGCGGGAAAGCTACGTTCAAAAAAGGGCTTAAGACAGGCGATGGAATAACGTATTATGGTTTCCACGTCACAGCGCATGATTTAGAGAGCACGGTCGACGACGGAGAGGTAAAATTCGATGGATACCTCAACATCACCGGAACGCTCACAAAGAATGGCGCAGGCACACAGACCTTCTATGGTGCAGGACTGGAAATTGGCGCCATTGACGTGCAAGGCGGCACCCTGCACTTTGGCGGGGGTGAAGATGTACAAAGCGAGGCGGAGCGTACGCCGGATCTCGCCACGGGAACAATCAGCGTGTCTGATGCGGCAATTTTGGAATGGGGCGCCGGCGAGCTTAGCGTGACCGACGGCTTGACCTTGAAGGGCAGCAGCCGGTTCGACATTTCCCACGGCACGGTGACACTGAGCGGCACGTTGCAGGCGGCTCAGGGAAGCACCATTAGCGTGGGGGGCGCTGAGGTTGTGGAGGACGAAGAGGAGAGCGAAGGAAGCGTCGCCGCGCTGGTGGTGAACAGCGGTGGTGAGTTTGCCGGCATATTGGATGTGAAAGAAGGCGGATCTGTCACGGTGGGTGAGGAAGCCTTAACCGTAGCCGAGCTGAAGATGACCGGGGCCGGTTCCCTGACAGTCGGGGCGAACTTGACCATCACGAACTTGACGGGCGAGAGCGGTCTGACCTCGCTCACCATCAATGCGGACGCAACACTGGAGGTTCAGGCCGGGGACCTGAAGATCAACGACAGCTGGAGTTGGGAAGAAGGCAGCGTGTTGAAACTCGTCAAATCCGCGCAAGTGATTACCTTGGGCGATGGCTTGGTTCTGTCGGCGGAGAGCGGCGCTCTCACCATCGATTTGAGTTCGGATTTCCTGGGCGACACCGGCAGTGTGCAGCTTTTCAACGGACTGAAGGCGGAGTGGGTGGAGTATTTCCAATTCACCATGAATGGAGGTCAGGCGCTTTCGGGAATCTATTCCGATTTGAAGCTGAATAACGGCGGAACCCTGACGTGGGGAGATACAATCCGCACTTGGACGAGCTCTGAACATGATGGGGAAAACGCCTTCACCTGGACGGCGACGACGCCGGGTTGGGATATGCCCAAGGCGTACGACAATGACGGAGAGCTGGCGGTGACCATCGTGAATGACGGGGCGGAAACGCTGACCATCAGCGTGGATGCTTCAAATACAGGGGAGCCGTCCGGCATTGTGGCCGGCAGCCTGGAGTTGAACGGCACCGGCGCCATTACACTGCAGGAGGCAAGCGGTGCTTCGGACGCGCTGGCGGTAACGGGCAACATGAACGTCAACGTGAATGCGAACATCAGTGTGAGCACGTACATCGGCGGAACCTTCACAGTTGGAGAGAACAGGACGGTGTCCTTCAGCAATTCCGATCACGCAGTCGGACTCTTCCTGCACGAGAACTCCGGGATTGTCATCGAAAACGGCGCAACTCTGCGCATCGGCTCGAAAGCCTCGGTTTCGAGGGGAGATGAGGATGAAGCGCAGACGAGGCATCGTGTCTCCGGGGAAGGAACTTTCGAGGTGGACCTGAGCCAGGACTCGAACACAGAGACCTTGTTCGATGCCGGCGCGTTGACCTTTGAGGAAAGAATCACGGTCTGGTTGAAAGCCGATGCCAATAGGTATGATCGCTTCAGTAACCTGGAAGTGTCGGGAAGCCTTGTTCTGGAAGGCGGCGAGGTCATACTGGAAGGCGAGAACACAATCGCCTCCCTGGATGTGAGCAGGCTGACAAGCAAGTGGACAGTCCAGGGAACGAAGACTGAGATCGCCAGCGATGTGGAGGTGCAAAGCGGGCTTTCGTTCGTGTTCCGTCAAGGGACGTTGTCGATGCAGGGTCACACGCTGACTGTGCATGGCGGAATCACAAACGATTGGGATGTGGTGGACTATGGAACTCCCACGCTGGAAGCAAATTCCCTGGTGGTGGAAGGAACAGGCGATGCGGGAGCAACGTGGAATGGTTCGTTGATTTTGGCCGGCGCTCTGACGAAACAGGGCGACGGAACGCAGACCATCACCGGAGCAGCGGGGGATGCTGCAAATACCACCCATGCCGGAGCGTGGCTGGAGGCCGGCTCAGTCAATGTGGAGGGCGGCAAGTTGATCATGAGCGCAGCGAATGGCGCGTCGATGACGGTGAACGGCGCTATGAGCATCACCGCCGGTGAGTTTGAGTGGGCCGGCACCGGCGACAGGAACCTGACTGTGCAGGGCACAACGACGCTGAACGGCACGCTGACGATTGACGGCGGTAGCAACAACACCTTCACCGGCGCGCTGACCGCTAACAATGGCAGACTGAGTGTACAGGGCGGGCAGTTGACGCTGGAGGGGGGCATTTCGGGTTCACTCAGCTCCCTGACATTGGGGAACGACGCCGTCCTTGACGTGCGAAGTGGGAACTTTACCATCACCAACAGCTGGAATTGGGGAGAAGGCAGCACGCTGAAACTCGGCAGCGCGGGGCAAATAATCACGCTGGGCGAGGGACTGAGTGCGCAGGAGGGCGAAGTGCGACTCACCATTGATTTGAGTTCGGATTTCCTGGGCGGCAACAAGGCCGGCAGCGGCAGCGGGGTGCAACTCTTTGAGGGGCTGGCCGGGTATTTGGATTGGGTCAACAAGTTCACTTTCACAGTGGATGGCGTGGCTGTTGGTCTCGGCAATTACTTCGATCTGCATCTGACTGACGAGGGCACACTCAGCTGGGGGAGAGACTCCGCATTGTACTGGGGCGGCGGCGCAGAGGCTGACGACGATCTCACATGGGGAGGCTGTGGCACAGACTTCGACGATGACGAACATGGAAACGGCGAGGAAGGCTGGGTAGATGGCACGGATGTGAATTTTGTGGCTCCGGAAGGAACTCACAACGTGTCGCTGGCAGATGATGTGACAACCGCCTCCTTCACCGCTGACGGTGGCGAGGCGCAGTCTCCGGTGCAATACAAATTCGTATCGTCTTCCTCGGGCACGCAGCGCAACTTACAGATTGGGGGCGGACTGTCGGCAGAGAATGTCAGCCTCAACTTCTCCGAAGACGTGCAGCTCTCCGTCACCGGGAATGTGTCGCTCACCGACAGCACGCTTTCCCTCGGTGCGGATATGATCTTCACCGGCAGTATCACCGGTGATGAAACGAGCCACATCCTGAATGCCCATCGTGCGGCTGCAGCTGCTTCTCTCTTTGCAACTGCGACGGACGACACAGTGTACACCCTCTGGGATAATGGAGAGACGGCTAACGCGACTTGGGAAGAGCTGACCACCCACTTCGGCTCCGATGTGCTGGGCGATGGTGTCGGCTACGGCGTGAGCATGAGCGGAAGTAATCTCAGCGTGAGCGACAACACGACGCTGGACAGGAACTTCAAGGCAGCAGGCGAGCATACCCTCACCTTTACCGGCACCGTCGGCATGGGAGATGGCGTATTCATCGAGCTGCAGGGCGCCACGTTGGACGTGAGTACCGGCGGCAAACTCGTGAAGAATGAGACTTCCGGCAAGATCGATGTGCGCGGTCAGGGTACGCTGAAAATCAAGGCTGCTGGCAACAAGACGGGCGATTTTGAAGGTCTGTCCACGGCGGAAGGCGTGGCTGTCGATGTGTCCATAGACAACAATTGGGGCTTCCTGCGCAATATCGATGTGTTGGGCACGCTCACGGTGGGAGAGGAGAAAGAACTCCTCCTGACCGGGACCAACTCGATCGCGACAATAAAGTCGGATGCAGCTGGTGGTGTCGTGAAAAAACTGAGCCTGGATGAAGGTAATGTGAGGTCAACGGTGACAAACGCTCTGATAGTGGAAACCTTGAGCATGCGAGACGGAACCCTGGTGTTGGAGTCGGATCTGACTGTGACCGGGGCTATCTGCAACGATTCCAAGGCTTCACTCCAAGGCGGACATATTGAGGGCACCAACCTCGAGGTGAGGACGAGTACGGATGCTCAGATCGATGAAAGTCTCACTAACACGGCAAAGGCAGCATGGATGGGCGGCTTGAAACTCAGCGGAAACTTCACCAAGACGGGGGATGGGCTGCTGGTGATAGGCGGTGGCAGCGAGGAGCAGCACAAGATGCTGAGCATAGCGGGCGCGGTCACAATTTCGGGCGGCAAGGTCGTTTTCGGGCAGACGGGTTACGATGGCAACATGACATTGGGAAGCACCCTGACGCTGACCAACGCCGGCAACACGCTGGAATGGCGCGGCGGCACCGGCACAGCGACGCTCTCCGGGGCGCTCGGCGGGGCCGGCACGCTCATGATCACCTCCGGCACGTTTGAGGCGCAGGGCGGCGCGACAAGGAGTGGCTTCACCGGCGAGGTGCAACTGGCAGGCGGAACGCTGCGGGTAAGCAACCAGGCGCTGGCCGTGGGCAGTTTGAATGTCACCGCAGGCGGCGCCTTGGTGCTGGATCAGCGCCTCACCGTGAACGGCTGGAGCGGTAATCTCACGAGTCTCACGCTGAATAGCAATGCGCATTTGGAGTTGGGCGCGGAAGTGGGAGGACCCATTCAGCTCGGCACCATTACCCTGAACGGCAACGCCGAACTTACCCTGGGAGCCACGAGCATAGACGGGACCATTCAACTGGACGGCACATGGGCAGAAGCCACGAATGGTACGCTCACCCTCCATCTGACGGATAGTTTCCTGGACGCGGTTGCCGCAATGGGAAAAGAAGGTTACCAGCTCTTTGCGCAGGATTGGTCAGGTAAGGTTACATTTGCCGGAACCGGCAGTTATGACTCCGGTCGAATCCACCTGAGCCAAGACGGCACGACGCTCACCGTGGAACGCATTAAGATTGATGCCGACGTTGTCTGGACGGACGGAGAACATGCGGATGCAAACCATGTATTCACATGGTCGGCAAACGCGGGAGAGTGGGATAGAGAGGGCAACTTCACCAACGATGGAGCACAGAGCGTCGGGTTCATCGCGGATAAAGCTGATGTGACGATTACGCTGGATGGAGGAAGCGCCGGGACTGTGGAGGGGGAGAGTGACCTGCCGATCAAGGCGAGTGAGTTGACCTTGGCAGGTTCCCACAAGATCACCATCAGTCAGACCACGCAAGGCGGGGGCGGCGATTACCTGCAAGTGGGGAACTTCTCCGTGAAGACGAATGTGGATTTTGCCGCGGACATGCTGCTCGAGGGCACGCTGACCATCGCAAGCGGGAGAACCTTCAACATGCAGTACGTGGGCGAAGGTCAGGCCTTGCTCTGGCTCCGGGGAGAGAGCACGGGAATTACCCTGGAGGAAGGGGCGACATTGGATCTCACGAATGCTCTTGTCAGATTGCGGGCAGATGCGGATGGCAGCACCATCACGTTGGGTGAAGGCTCGAGACTGGTGGTGTATGGAGAGCATGCGAATATGGACGCAGCGAACGGCGGGGATGTCCACATTGAGGGAACCGGCACCTTCGTGCTGGATATGAGCAGCGCGGGACAAAGCGCAACCTTTGATGCAGCGGCTCAGAAACTGCATTTCGGTGACGACGTGAATGTCAGTGTGAGGACTTCTACGAGCACGTGGAATATGCTCAAAAATTTGGAGATACACGGCGAGCTTTCCATCCTTTCCGGGCAGGAGGTCGTGCTGCAGGGAACGAACACGATCGGAAGCTTGGATGACAGCCGGTGGACGGAAGTCGTGCTTCAAAACAAAGGACTGACGTTTGATAGTAATCACAACCTGACAACGCTGGGAAGCGACACTGAGTTGACCCGTTTGGTCGATTTGAGCCATGGCGAACTACGCATGGGAGAGAGCAAATTGACCCTGCAGGGCGGTTTGACAAGTGGTAACGCTGGCGGTTTAATCACGGGTAAAGATGTGGAGTTCCACGCAAGTGATGGCACAGAGAGGAACTATACAGGCTCGATAGAATTGACGGGGACGTTGACGATGACCGCCGGCACCCAGAGCATCACGGGGACGAAAGATAAGAACGGGAGTGATGCGGAGAGGAAATTGTCTGTGGCGAAGGTGGAGGCAAACGGAGGCACGCTGAAATGGGGCAGCAGAGATTTGGAGAGCAGCATCAGCGGCGAATTGGCGTTGAACGGGGGCAACTTCACCCTGCTGGGCGGTACCCTCACAGCCGGGGAACTGACGGTTGGCAGCAAGGGCGGGACTTTGCAATTGGATGCAAATTCCACCCTTAAGTTAAATGCGCTGTCAGAGAGTTTGCTGGAGGGCAAGCAATTGCTCACAGAGCTTACCCTGGCAGCGGGGGCCACGCTGGAGCTCGGGGAAAGCGTGACAACCGGCACACTGAGTCTGGACGGTCTCACGCTGAACGGGAGTGCCAGTTTGGTGCTGGACGGTACGCTCAGCGATTTGAAGCTGGCGGCAACCGCCTTGCCACAAGACGGCACGAACAAGCTCATCATCGGTCTTTCTGGAGAATTCTTGCAGACTGTCGTGGAGAGCATGGGCGGTCGATACCAGCTCTTCACCAGCGGCGACTGGAGTGAAGCTTTCGTGCAGTTTGCGGGTGTGGTCGGCTACGACATAGGTTGGGGCGAAAATGGCATGATCACCGTGAACGCCATTGAGGAACCCGGCGACTTCATTTGGACAGATTCAATGCACACGGGCAACTCTTTCGTATGGGGAGATAACACGGGCGGATGGGATGGACAGAGAGGTGTCTACGTTAACGGCGAGACGAAGAGCGTTTCCTTCATTGCGAATGACAATGCTGCAGCAACAATCACGCTGAATGGAAACCTCGAGGCAGATGCACTCACTCTGTCCGGACCTCAGGCGATCACGGTGAATCAAGTCACGATTGGAGACGATGCCGTGACTGTTGGCTCAGGCGGAATGAGAGTGGAGACGAATGTGACGTGGCAAGCTGATTTGACAATGAATGGTGAGCTCGTCATAGCGCGAGGTCAGGCCATGACGGTGGGCAGAGCCGCGCAGATGCAAGCCTTCCGGCTCACTCAAAACGGGAAAATCACTCTGGAGGACGGTTCGACGCTTGAATTCAATCCAAGAGCGCAACTGTGGCTCGGCGCCGAGAGCAGCATTGAGCTCAAGGCCAACTCGAAGCTCAAACTGGTGGGCGATACAGGTCCGTGGTTCCGAAATGCTCATACGACCGACAACAAGCTGCAGGTTACCGGCAGCGGAGTCTTTGAGGTAGATCTCGGCAGCGCGCCAACAGATGGTATGACATTTGACGCAGCAGCCATAGAATTTGCCGACGACGTCCATGTGAATTTCAGTTCCAGGGCAAATGGTTGGAGTATGCTCCAAAATTTGACGGCAAACAACGTTTCCATCCTTTCCGGGCAGGAAGTCGTGATGAGAGGGACGAACACGATCGGATCTTTGGATGACAGCCAGTGGACGGAAGTCGTGTCTCCAGACAAAGGACTGACGTTTGATGGGCAACACACGTTGACAACGCTGGGGAGCAACACTGAGTTGACCCGTTTGGTCGATTTGAGCCATGGCGAACTACGCATGGGAGAGGGCAAATTGACGCTGCGGGGCGGTTTGACAAGTGGTAACGCTGGCGGTTTAATCACGGGTAAAGATGTGGAGTTCCACGCAAGTGATGGCACGGAGAGGAACTATACAGGCTCGATGGAACTGACGGGAACGCTGACGATGACCGCCGGCACCCAGAGCATCACGGGGGCGAAAGATCGGAACGGGAGTGATGCGGCGAGGAAGCTGTCTGTGGCGAATGTGGCAGCGAATGGAGGCACGCTGAAGTGGGGCAGCACCGGCCTGGCAAGCAGCATTAGCGGCGAGCTGGCATTGGACGGAGGCAACTTCACCCTGCTGGGCGGTACTCTCACAGCCGGAGAACTGGCTGCAAGCGGTGGGACCTTGCAGTTGGATGCAAATTCGACCCTCAAGTTCGATGCTACATCAAACGGCAATCAAACACTCACGGGGCTCACCCTGGCAGCGAATTCCACGCTGGAGTTCGGAGAAAGCGTGACAAACGGCACGCTGAATCTGGGCACGCTCACGCTGAACGGGAATGCTAATCTGGTGCTGAACGGTACGCTCAGTGATCTGCAACTAGCGGCAACCGGCTTGCCAGGCGGCACGAACAAGCTCACCATCACTCTCTCTGAAGATTTCTTGGAGAGTGTTGCGGGAGATAGCAGGAGTGGCGAGTACCAGCTTTTCAGCGATGATAGCTGGAAAGATAGCGGATTCGTGCAGTTTGCGGACGTGCTCGGCTATGAAATTGGTTGGGGCAGCAACGGTAATATTACGGTAAATGCGGCGGAAGGATTCCTGTGGAATGCGGGTGAGGATGAAGATCATCGTTTCACTTGGAAAACTTCAGGTCAGGAGGAGTCGTGGACAACAGGAGGCACAGGAACACCGGGAAACAACGATGTGGTAACTTTCGAGAATCCGTTAAGCGAGGGAGTGACCGTCGCCATTTCGGGCGGCCAAGTCCGTGCTGGGAAGCTGGTCACGTCGGGCGAAAGCAAGATCACTTTCGGCGGAAGCATTTCAGCCGTCAACTTGAATCTGGGTACAGACGTGCAATTCAACGGGGAATTGTACGTGTCCGGGCAAATGCTCATCAAGACGAACAAGACAGTCTCTTTCCTCAATTCTTCGCCGCATTTTAACTCGGGCAGCTCAATCCATTTGGAGAGTAACGCCGTTTTGGATATCAGTAACAATACCAGTCTGAATGGTCCCGGTAACGGACAGCGGTGTTCCGTTGAGGGCAACGGCGGTACCGTAAGATTCCACAACAGCGCGGGCACAAATAGTCGAAGCTTAGATGGCGCGTCTTTCGGCGAAGGCGTAACTGTGGAAGTCCTGTGTGGCGCGAATTCCGGGTTGAGCAATATCGATTCGCAGGGGCTCTTGAGACTTATCGGCGGGGGAATGCAGTTTACGGCTACAAACGTCATCGGCACCATCGATACAAGCCAATTGACAGGCGCATTAACCTTGGGCGAGGGACACACGAGCACCATCATCACTGGAAGAGAGGGAGAAACAAACACGGTACACGGGGCATTGAACATTAACGCCGGGACGTTGACCGTGCAGCAAGGGGATCTGGAGGTTCTGGGGCTGGTGACAATGGATGGCGGAGGAGAGAGCAGCACAGGTGCCTCCTTGCTCGTAACAACCGGTACCTTGAGGTTGCATCAGGGACTCACGACGAGTAACTACACGCCGCAGATAACGGTCGAGGCCGTGGAGTTCCTGAACGATGCGGACAGTGCTCGAGACTATGACGGCAATTTAACGGCCGAAAAAGTGGTGATGAACGGGGAGGGAACGCAGTGCCTGCACAGCGGACAGACCGGTTACTTCAACATCACCGGAGATGTGGAGGTGCAAAAGGGAACGCTGAAAGTGCAGACGAGTCAGAGTTACGGCGCAGACAGCAACATTAACGGCGCATTGAAAGTATCCGGTGGTACGTTCTTGTGGAGTAGCACGACCAATGATGGAGCGACAGATGGAACGATGACCATCGGCTCGATCGAGCTAACCGGGGGTACGATCACTTCCAGGGGGAAGGTCTCCGTTACAGGCGGCATTTCTGCGACCGGCGGCTCTGCTTCGTTCGAGAACGAAACCACGGTTACGGGCGGCGTGAGCGTGAGCGGCGCTGAAACCTCATTCACCATCGCTTCGAGATTCACTGTAAACGGCGCGCTGAGTAGCGATGGCACGCTGACGCTTTCCGGAACGAACGCCACGCTCGTGGCAAACGACGGAGGAAGCATCGAGACCTTGGCAACCGTCAACGGCGGGGGGCTGGAAGTGGCAGCATCGCAGAAACTCGCCGTGCAAAGATTCACGGGCGATGGATTGACGCACCTGACGCTCGGAGGAGGAAGCGAGCTCAAAACGGGCGCGCTGACGCTGAAGGGAGAGACTGCGTGGGGAAGCGGCGCGAAGCTGACGCTGACAGGAACGGAGAAGATCACGCTGGGCGACGGCTTCTCTCTGGGATCGACGGACGGCAAGCTGCTCATCGACGTGACCAGTGACTTCATGAAGGAATTCCGGGTAAGTGGACAGAAATTATTCTTCGACGGAGTATGGGACGAAGATTGGCAGGACAAGTTCGAGATCACGACCGCCAATACACGCAAGTACAAGAACCTGCGGCTGGATGAAAATGGTCACCTGGTCTGGGACGCCAAGGACGGCGTGGTGTGGAATGGGGGCTCGGAGGGTGTCTGGAGCGATTCCCCGGAAGGGTGGAAGGATGAGATCAGTGGCGGAGCCGCTCAGAAGGGGCCGAACGGGCAAGACGTGCACTTCACCGCGGAACGCACGGGCGAAGTAATCCTCAGTGACGGAGGTGTGAGTCCCAGCAACGTGTTTGTGGAAAGCGGCGAGCACACCTTCACCGGGAACGGCGGACTGAATATGACCAGTGATGAATACGGAAACGGCGTCCTGGTTGTGGGTGGCGATCAGAGTGCGCCCGCCAAGCTCACCCTGGGCACCACGAACACCAGCCTGCCGAGCATCGAATTGGATGTGAACGGCACACTGGTGCTGGCAAAGAATGATGCGCTGACAAAGACCACCAAGATCAAGTTCAAGGGCGGCGTGCTGGAATACAGCAACAACGAATTAACCGAGACCGATCTGAGCAGCTTCGTAGCTAGAACGGGCGAGGGAAGTACGGAGGTCGCGAAGGTGAGCGTGGATTCCAAGGTGTATGCCACTGGCGGAGTGACCTGGGGCGACGCCACCACCACCGTAGAAAGCAACGGCGGCTTGACTCTTGCGCTGGATCAAAACGGTATTGAGAAATCCGGCACTGGCGCTCTCACCCTCGAGTGGAAAGAAACGACAGGAGATACCCACACCCACGGAGGCAGCATCAAAGTGAGCGAGGGTACGCTGACCTACAAGGTGCATGCGGACAACGGCGCAACGGCGACACTGGCCGGCACGGCGAATGTGGAGGAAGAAGCAACGTGGAATTTGACGGCCTCGGGAGCGGCGGAATACACCGGCAAGCTCTCCGGGACGGGCACGGCAGTGTTCTCTACCGATGAAGAAGCCACTTCCCTGCTGACGATCAGCGGGGACAACAGCGCCTTCGAAGGGACGATCAAGCTTGCCGCTGGTAAAGTGGTCGCAGATGGAGCCAACGCCCTCGGCGGCAAGAATGCGACGCTTGTACTTGCCGGCGGCACGCTGAGCGGCAGCGGCGATACTACGCTTACGCTGAATGTCGGTCACGTGGAAGTCGAGGCAGCCAGTACGAGTACGCTGAGCGGAGTAACGCTGGCAGGCGCCGTCACCGGCTCGGGGACGTTGACCGTGGCGAACGGCAGTACTGCGGGGCTGAGCGGCGACGTCAGTGAATTTACAGGAATCCTTGACACCGGAGACGGGAACACGTGGAAGCTGGGAGGAGGGTCTATCCAAGCCGGCGTGGCGGGCAGCGGAACCGTGGAATTCACCGGAGACGCAACCTACAGCGGCGAGGTGCAAGACTCCGTCACCCTGAAGAGCACCGATAGAACGCTGATCGTAACTTCCACGAAGGAAAACAACAGCGCCAACGCCAAACTGGCAGGGCGTGTCACCCTGGGCAAC
>CANQJI010000045.1 GCA_947624205.1 uncultured Akkermansia sp.
TAATTTAAATAAGCTATTGATACTAAATTCTATACATCTAATTCTGCCTCCGGATTTCAAATGCGGTTGCCCTGGGGCGCGATTTTGTAGCGTAGGCACTGCGGCCGGAGCGAAAAATCGCGCCAGAAATTCCGCCGCCATCGGGGAGTCTGCAGACTCCCGGTACATCTCAGGACTCCTGGTAACCCAACGCTGAGTGAGGCCGTTCTTTGTCGTAGTATTTCAGCCATTCTGCTGTCATCTCCATAGCCCTTCCAGTCTTTCATCAAATCCGGACTAATGCCATACTCCGAAGCTATTTGAACATGAGTCTTTGCTTCACTCGGGGTTTTCCAATGCCACATTTTCCTTGAACTCAGCGCTGTAAGGCCCTCTCTTGTGTATGTTTTTCGTTTCCCTTACACGTGTGTTGCTTGAATCATGCGCACGCCTGTTGTGTTACACAAGCAAAAGGGGGGGATTAACCCAGGGCAAACGCATTAGGAAATGCGTTTGCCTATGTACGACGTACGATTTTCGATGTACAACACGCGCGACGCCCCCAAGCAGCCGCGGGGCTGCAGCTCATGCACAATGTACGATTTTCGATGTACGATTTGCAAATAATGCGCAACGGAGCTGCGGGTGGCGAGATATCAACGTGAGAGCGATCTTTGTGCCGATGAAACCGACTGCCGCCAGCGAGTATGTTGGCTACCGTTGGAACGTGTTTGCGACCATGAGCCGGGAATGCTTGCGGAATTACGCTTGCGCGCCAAGATAGGCACCAAGAAAGGCGATTATTCGCAGCTTCAGCAGTTTTACCAAAAGGGCTTGCCCTGCCACGAAGGCAGGAAGAAGATCATAGAGACTCAAGAGAAAAACTCCAAGAAATCTGATCCTCATCTAAATCCGGAGAAACGAGGATACTTACTAAATGGATGGCGAGGGGCGGAATAGGCATCGCGCAGAAGCGATTCCGACAGGTAGTATAGGCTTCCTTGGCAGCTTGAGTGAGCGCGTCATTCATCGAGAATTGGAGACTACGCATATCAAAGCGCAGGAGCTGGCGCATAGTTCCATCTTGAATGACAAGTTTGCCGCCCTCTTTGGAGATACTGGCAGAATCCGGTATGGGCAGGTAGCTCATGTGTTTTTCGCAGAAGCGACGGAAATCAGGATCCAGGAAAAGCTCAAAGTATTTCTCTGCTAACTTGTTCTTCTCTCCTGTTGATTTCGCCGTCGGTATATGACTGAGAAGATGATAAACGTGTGCAATGCTGTACTTACGGCGAACATCGGCAGCTTTCCCTTTGGCACCGTGGGGGGCATTCGCCATACGCATCACGTGAGCCAACACCTCATCACGGAAATCCCAGTCCAGCGTTAGTTGCGGTGAGAAGAGGGTCAGCATGCCGGCAGCGCGTCCACTGAGGGGTAAAAGCAAATCAAGTCCTGGCAAGGACGACGATGCGCCGGGACGTCGTTCCAACATGAGGTTGTTTTTGGATACTAACGTTGGCAATTGAAGAGTGTCAGCCAAGGTAAAGAAGGCTTTGCCATGAAGGGCATCAGCGAGGGGTGCAATTTTTTCGGGAGACACGAAGCGCAGTTCAAATTCTGTGCTATTGAGCATCTCCGTAGTCACACGAGCTGTTTTGGGAAGTTCCTCCGGCAGATCAGAAACGGCAAGACCCTCCGTGCTGAGAGGCAGAGTGCATTTTACATCAGGCATGAGCAACACCTGATTCTTGGGAGAAAGCGGCAAGAGCAGGGCGATGGATTCACCTTGATCATCCTCAATGCTGCGCAGAGTGGTTCCCTCCGCACGCAGTAGAGCAAGTGTTTTGTTTTCTCCCCCGTTTGCTGCAACGAGGGTGACAGCATAGAGACCTTCTGCTCGTTTAGAGATCAAAATGTGCTCTGCTTCCGGAGAGAGTTCCCAGCGTGTAGCAGCGCGGGTGGGATCAATGGAAGAGGGATGATAGACGGCAGCGGCACCGGAGGTTATTTCCCACGTTTTTCCTGTGCTGAGAGAAGAAAATTGCTGCGGGAGAGTTGCACCCGGCAAGAGAGCCTCCATGACAGATTTAGAAGAGACTTCCTCTCCCTGCGTGGCAGATGGCGCCTCTTCGTCAGGATTGTACACGGTTACCTCAGGTGTTTTCTTCGAAGAGGGAAGAACATTGTATTGCCGCAACACGTAGCAGGCAACTCCCACAACGATGGCAAGCAAGATAAAATTTCTAAAGAATCGCAACGACATAACCGAGCGTATTTCTACCATATTTTATTGAACGCGTCAAGCGTGCATAGCGGATAAAATGCCGTGTTCGTAATTATCTCAGTAAAATTCGGAGCTCAGAACAGGGACAATAATTTTGCCTCGGTGAATGAGAGTTAGTTGTGTACAATTTGTGACCGTTAACGAATAGGTGAGATTGTTGCATCGTGTTTTCCGTCGATAGTTTCACCAAAACACAGCTACTTCTGAAAGAGATGAGGTAAAATGAACGGAATTATTTTGCCAAGATTCAATAACTGAGGATTTTTTCGACTTGACAACGGGATCAAAAAGTAGTTACATAGCGCGCCGGCATGCAGCAGCAATACTTGTTTGCGTGTCCTGCATCAGTTTCATTAACCGTTTATCAAGCATTATGGGATCCCTCAAGAAGAGACGTAAGGCAAAGATTAATAAGCACAAGCGCAGCAAGCGCATGCGCCAGAACCGTCACAAGAAGCGTTTGCGTTACAAGTCCTGAGTTTTTCTCGCGTGAACGAGTCGGGACGGCGCGGCTTATTCCAACACGCTTGATCCCTTCACGGCACATCCCTTTCGAGTTCGGGTTGTGCCGTTTTTGTTTACAGTTTAATGAAGATGCGGTGGCGCCAGAGGCCGAAGCAAATGAACCACGCGACTAGGAAGTAGGAAGAAAAGTAGATAAGAACATTGACCTGGTGGTTCTCCACACAGTGCTGAAAGACGTGTGAGTCGAGTTGATCGAAAAAAGTCTTGTAGATAGGTAGTCGCGTGATGACATAGATGGCGAGAGCATTCATGCCGACTACGCGCAACGGCAGGGAGAGGCGATTACCCCACGATGAGGTATCGAAAAGAAGCCGGGAAAGAGCCAGCAGTAGAAAACCGATACCTCCCGTGGTAAGCACGAAAGCGGGTGTCCAAATACCCTTGATGACCATGCCGGACACAGTGCCAAGCCCTAGGCAGATAAGTCCATGTAGTGCGAGCGTTCCTGATTGCTTCAAGATCGAGAGAGACGAGCGGCAGCAGGATCCTGCACAGAAGCCGAGCAAAGAAAGCGCCGTAGCAGAAACAATGCACAGCGGACCTTCCGGATCGAACGTACCACTGTGGAGCCAACCCGGGCAAAGTAGTGCATCTACTTTTGCATTGAAACAGCCGGTTGGAGTCATATCCCCTCCAAATGTCTGCAGTCCCCAAACGATAGCAAGGATGATGGCGGCGAGAAAAGGGGCGAGGAGGAATCGGCGCAGCAAGAGCAGGAGAGTGCCAGCGAATGCTCCGCTGATGCCAATGAGTCCCAGTACGGAAGCATAGCGAAGAGAGTCGAAACCAAATGGCTGAATGGCGGAGATTTGATCATGGAAGGACCAGAAGTTCACGAGGATACCAAGAGCAACCAAGATGAGTGCTCGTTTCCAGAGTTTGCCGAGCAGAGCGGGGCGACTCATGTTGTTCTGCATTGCCCGAGAGAGGGAGAAGAACATGGAAGTTCCGCTGATAAAGACGAACAGCGGGAAGATGATGTCGCACACGGTAAGTCCATCCCAGCTGCTGTGGTTTAGTTGCCGCCATATTTCCTTACTCGTATTTTCCGGAAAATAGAACAGGGCGATGGAGCGAATGAGGCAATCAAGTCCGATAATGAGCATCATGTCCAATCCGCGCAGTGCATCCAGAGAAAAGAGACGGGACGAGGCGGCGCTGCATCTACGCGAACTGGGTGACTCACCATTCATGCTGCGCATAGTAGCAGTTTTCTGTGATGAATGCAATAGGTTTGCGGGAAAGGACAGGGCAAACGCATTTGAGGAGAAGTTAAGCAGCAGAGGAATACCCTTATTGACTGATATTATCGTTTATACGTACCGAAAATCATGACAACAAGCGTCTCGCACCGCACGGCGCGGGAACTCTCCAAATTGACTCACCGGCACCACCCTGCCGGTTCGCCCTGCGGGCAAAGGCTGCGCCTTTGTCCATCCGCACATACAGCCGTCGTGCGTGTTGTACATCGCGTGCATAGGCAAACGCATTTCCTAATGCGTTTGCCCCGCGAAAAAGGCTTGCCAGAATGGGCGTCGCAACGTAAAATCCTGCGCATGGCAACAGCAGAGGAAAAACGAGATTTTATTCGCGAGTGGATTGCAGATGATGTGGCGGAAGGGCATTGCAAGGCTCCCATAACACGTTTTCCACCGGAGCCGAATGGGTACCTGCACATCGGGCATGCCAAGGCCATATGTTTGGATTTCGGCATTGCTCGCGAGTATGCGCAGCAGGGGGCGGTATGCCATTTGCGTTTTGATGATACGAACCCGTGTAAAGAGGATGTGGAGTTTGTGAACTCCATTCAAGAGGATATCCGCTGGTTGGGTTTTGACTGGGGAGAGCATTTGTATTGGGCGTCCAATATCTTTGATTTTTATTACGACTGCGCCGTGGCGCTCATCAAGAAGGGACTCGCGTACGTCGATGAGCAAGACCGCGAAACTATGCGGCAGCAGAAGGGCGACCTTGTTACTCCGGGCAAAATTTCGCCATACCGTAATAGGTCGGTGGAAGAAAATCTGGCGCAATTCGAGGCGATGAAAGCGGGCAAATTTGCGGAGGGAGCGGCGGTGCTGCGCGCGAAGATCGACATGGCCAGCAGTAACATGAACATGCGGGATCCTGTCATTTACCGCATATCCTACGATGCGCACCATAACACCGGAAACTCGTGGTGTATTTACCCGATGTACGATTTTGCTCACCCACTGGAAGATGCATGGGAACACGTCACGCACTCGCTTTGTACGTTGGAATTCGAGAACCATCGCCCTCTTTACGACTGGGTGATTGAGAATTGTCCGGTGCCGGCACACCCGCAGCAGCGTGAGTTTTCACGATTGAATATCACGTACACTGTGATGAGCAAGCGTAAGCTGCGCCAGATGGTAGAGGAAGGTTATGTGAGTGGTTGGGATGATCCGCGCATGCCGACGATTTGCGGTATGAGACGTCGTGGCTATCCCGCCAAAGCGATTGTGGATTTCTGTGAAGGGGTGGGCATCACGAAGTTTAACGGGAACACTGATGTGGCTCGTTTGGAAAATGCTGTACGTGCCGAATTGAACGCCCATGCGCCGCGGCGCATGGCTGTATTGCATCCGTTAAAACTTGTGCTTACCAATCTGCCGGAGGGACATGAAGAGGAAGTGAAGGTACAGGTAAATCCGGAGGAGCCAGAGCTCGGAGAACGCAGTGTGACGCTTACTCGCGAAGTTTGGATCGAACAAGACGACTTCATGGTGGATCCGCCCAAGAAATACAAGCGCCTCAGTCCCGGAGTGTGTGTGCGCCTGCGTGGGGCGTATTGCATTGTGTGTACAGGCTACACAAGTGATGATTCCGGTCATGTTGTGGAGGTGCAGGCAGAGGCATTGCCCGGTACGATCGGAGCGATGCCACCGGAAGGTATTCGCTGCAAAGGGGCAATTCACTGGGTATCTGTTACGCACGGCGTACAAGCTGAGGTGCGTCTCTACGACAGATTGTTTAAAGACGAGGCACCGGATGCGAATCCGGACGGCTTCTTGGCGTCGCTGAATGGGGAATCCCTCTCGGTGCTGAAGGAGGCGATTGTTGAGCCGGCACTTGCGGAGGCAGAACCGGAGTTTCTCTGCCAGTTTGAACGTCTTGGTTATTTTGTGGCAGATCGCCGCGATCACTCTCCGAAGCACCCGGTCTTCAATCGATCGGTGGGGCTGCGTGATTCGTGGGCTAAGAAGAATGCATGAACACCACTATGGGTAGCCAAAAAGCCAACTGCGAGGACAAGATCCACCCAGAGGATGAAGGGACGGCATCCGCACTTTCCCTCCCGGCAGAAGATGTTCCTGTGGCGGATGGAGATGATCCCATTACTTACAGTGAACTGCGAGAAATTATTGAAGAGTTGCGCAAGGGACGCCTCGTCCTCGTTACCGATGACCCTGCGCGCGAAAATGAAGCGGATCTTGTATGTGCCGGTCAGTTTGCGACACCGCAAAACATTAATTTCATGGCCACATATGGACGCGGTCTTATTTGTGTGCCTATGGCGCCCGAGCGCGTGGATTCTCTCGGACTTCCCATGCAGGTGCAGCATAATACAGAGAAGTTGCATACTGCTTTCACGGTGAGTGTGGATGCTCGGGACGGCATCACTACAGGCATCAGTGCCTTTGAGCGTTCTGTGACGACCATGAAACTCGCGGATCCTGCGGCGAGTCTCGATGACTTCGTGCAGCCGGGTCACTGTCTTCCTTTGCGTGCGAGGGAAGGGGGAGTGTTGCGCCGCGCAGGTCACACGGAAGCCACCGTGGATCTTCTCCGCATGGCAGGACTGGAGCCTGTCGGCGTATGCTGCGAGATTATGAAAGAGGATGGCACGATGGCGCGCCTTGGTGAGTTGGGGAGTTTTCAGCAGCAACATGGGCTGAAAGCCTGCTCACTTGCTCAGATCATTTCCTGTCGTCGTCATGTCGAAAAACTTGTGCAGCGTGAGGAAACCGTTCAATTACCTACCGATTACGGTTATTTCACCTGTCACGCGTATCGCTCGATCATTGATGGCCTCACGCATTTGGCGCTTGTGCACGGAGAGATCAATCCGGAAGAGCCGGTGCTTTGCCGTGTACACAGTGAGTGTCTGACAGGGGATGTGTTTGGCAGTCGTCGTTGTGATTGCGGAAGTCAGCTGCATCGCGCCATGGAACGCATTTCTCGTGAGGGTGGGGTGCTGCTTTACCTGAGGCAGGAGGGGCGTGGCATTGGACTTTCCGCCAAACTGCACGCATACAAACTGCAGGAACAGGGTCTTGATACTGTGGATGCCAACATACGCCTCGGCTTTCCACCGGATTTGCGTGATTACGGCGTTGGCGCGCAGATACTGCGAGATCTTGGTGTCCGCAAGCTACGTCTTCTCACCAATAACCCACAGAAAATTGTTGGCCTTGCCGGGCACGGTCTCTGCATCGTGGAACGAATTCCTCTCTCAATTCCTCCTCAGGATGATAATCGCCGGTATCTGGAAACAAAACGCAACCGCATGGGGCATGAATTGTAAGGGGAATTTCATGTTCCCTATCGGTTAATGGGCGGTTTGTTGATAGGTTGCCCTTGCTGACACGCTGCCGGGTGGATTTCCTGGAGAAAAACTGCTAGGCTACCAACATGGTTCGAGAGTTTCTATTCGCGTCGGTGCTCATACTGGGGGGGATTTGTCCCGCGCAGTACGTGCAGCATACGCGAAGTGGAGGCTCGAAAGGAGGTTGGGCGAACTTGCTGGGAGCCGACACACAGAGATTGGAACTCTTCGTCTTTCGAGCCAATGAAATGCAGCTGTGCGTTGTGGATGAGGGAGGGGGAAAGCCCCGCTATGGTAGTCTTGAGACGGCGATGCGAGCTAACCGTTGTGTTGCCGGGGTGAACGGAGGCTATTTTGGAAGTGGTGAAGAGAGGCGTCCGTTGGGCTTGCTCTGTTGTCGTGGTGTGGTGATATCTCCGCTTGCCACTGGGAGTTTTACTGTGGCTGGTGTTGTGTATGACACCGGCGACGGTATTCGATTAGAGCGCAGCAAGAATATCAGCACGCCTTTGCGTGGGATGCAGGAAGCGATTCAGGGGGGGCCGTTTCTCGTGGATCATGGTCAAGTAGTGCCCGGTTTGGAAAAGACCAAAAAAGCTGCTCGCACTTTTATTGCAACGGACGGGAAGGGAACGTGGTGCATTGGTGTTTCTAATGCCCTTACATTGCGCGAGTTAGCTTTTTGGCTTGCCGATTCTTCTGCTCTTGGTGGATTTCGCGTAAGTAGTGCTTTGAATCTTGATGGGGGAAGCTCCAGTGCCTTCTGGGAGACGACACAGGGCGTGAGTCGCCCGGGTTTCAAAGCTGTGCGCAATTACGTCGGAGTACGACCTCGTACGTCCCAAGAGACCACTCCCGAGTTGGAGCGCCATTAAGGAAAGGCCTCAGAACGTTAGCGCGGAACCGGCACGGAATCTTGCTGCTGCTCGGCGAATGGGTCAAAAGAGGATTCATCCGTCACGATGGAGACGCGACACCCCTTACCAAGGAGAATGGAGAGTTCATTGAGATCGCGTGCGTGCATCTCGATGCTGGGGGTAGAGCGCGATGGAGGAAAGGAGGCAGACCGCAGCAGGATGCCATTTGCAAGATGCATCACTTTGTTGCTGCACGCAAAGAGGGCGGAGGAGCGAGGTATACGTGTTCCGCGCAGTTCTCCTTCGATGGATCGTACACTGGTATCGGTGTTTTTTTCCGATGTGTCAAAATGGGAAGGTACCATGTCGTACACCGCCACGAGAGAACGTCCATCCCACATGGAAACCTCTCGGGTTGTAAGGTGAATTTCTGCACGAAGGTCAACCGGTGCGACCCGTAAATGCTGACCAATACGGAGGCTGGAGGGATTCATCAAGCCGTTCAAGAGGATGATGAATTCCGGCGAACTGCGGTACGCCGATGCGATGCGCTCAATATTTTCCCCGCGTCGGACGGTATGAGTGCGAGTACGAGGATGAAGAGGAGTGAAGTAAATGCGGGTGCGAACAGAACTGACGAGACGACGGGCTTCGCGTCCTGCAAGTCCCGTTTTGTTGATAAAGGGACGCAGAAGGTCAAGGGCGGTATCCGTATGTCCATCCTCGATGAGTCTACGTGCCTGTCGGAGTTCATCAGGACGTCGTGGCCAGAGGCTGTAGTTCTCTTGCGCCGCAAGGGGAAAGAGACTACAGCAAACCGTGGCGCCTAAAATCGAAAAGATTAATTTCATGGGATTGCTGAACCATCTCAAGCATAAAATAGAGCAGGGAAACCTCCCACGCGTCATCGATGCATTCAATGACAGCACGGAAAAGGTCCCCGGATGCTTCCGCATCTCGCACGATGCGGTCTGCTACCTCTCGAACATCCTCATGCAACAATTCTTCCTGAATCTCAGATCGACTGAATTGAAATCCGTACTGCACAAGGGCCTGAAGGGGGGCACCATGTTCACGCATCCATTCAAACATTCTGGCCGCCACGGGGCTGAATCCCTCAGTCTCAATTCCTCGCATATTTTTTGGCGTGAGAATGCGAGGTCGTCCGGCTTCCACCCATCCACTGCGTATGCGACACTCCCCAATGGAATCCATAGGCTCACTCACGAGCCGAAAAGAAAAGCGAGTTTCGCCGAAAGATTCAATGCGTCGGTAGGGCGCGTACAGAACGCGTGTGTGGCGCATAGCGTATCCGAAATTGGTGGAATTCACGGACAAAACAAGAAAAAGATAGAAGGTTTGTAGCGGAGCAATTTTTTAATGAAATGGGCGGTTCCGTCCGCAGTGGAGGAAACCGCCCGGAAGTTCAAGATAACTGGGAGAATCAGGCCTTGTGCTCCTTGATGTAGGCCACAACGTCCGCCACAGACTTGAGTTTCTCGGCGTCCTCATCAGGCACCTCCACGGAAAACTTTTCCTCAAAGGTCATGACAAGTTCTACGGTATCGAGAGAATCTGCGCCGAGATCATCGATGAACTTGGCATCAGGGGTCACCTTTTCGCGGTCAACGCCGAGCTGCTCAACGATGACATCAATTACCTGGGATTCAATGTTGTCGGACATGATTTTGGTATGTGAGACTAATTAGGTAAGCCCATTCTACTTCAGAATTTTCCGAAAATCAATCTTTATTTGCAAGGAAAAAGGGAAAAAAGAGAAGGGTTAGAGGATCAATCTAAGCATTCCTTTGAATGTTAGTAATTTATCGATTGAAATGGCAGGATGGGGAAGGGAGGCACAGAGGGAAGCGTCGCCGCCACTGAGGATGATTGCGGGGGAACAGTTGAGTTGTTCGCCGAAGCTGCGCAGGATACCATCAACCATGCCGCGGAAGCCGAGGATGCAACCGGAAAGCATCGCTTGCCGGGTATCAGTTGCGAAGATGTTTGGAAATGCTGCAAAGGTAGAATTGGGCAGAGGAATGGAAGGAAGCTGCGCGGTGGTGGTTGGAAGGGCTGTAGTGAGAGCACGCAGTCCGGGGGCAATTACTCCCCCGATGAGAGCCGGAGTCCCCTCTCGCAGAATCACGGCATCGAAGGTGCAGGCTGTGCCGAGGTCAGCCGCAATACAGGGCAGGGGGGCATAAGCGGCAACGGCTGCGGCATTGGCGAGGCGATCTGCGCCGAGAGTTTCAGGATGTGAGTAATAGCGCAGGAGTTTCTTTCCGAATTCTGTGGGAAATTGGGCGGATATTTCGCAAGTGGGACAGGAGAACGTCGAGCGGAAAATAGGCATGGCTTCCGGAACCACGGAGCAAACTACTGCAGTGTCGTATTCCCAGTCGTGCAGCAGATTTTGTATGGCAGGTGCGGAAAGGTCGTTTGTGCGCAGGATGCGCACGTTCCCGCACAGTTCGGAATTGTGCGCGAGGGCAAATTTTGTTCTCGTGTTGGAGTTGTCGATGAGCAATCGCGTTGTCATAACTCAACAAGACAAGGAAGGAAAGAATCGTGCAAGCAGGGCATCGGCTGTGCCGGATGCGCCGCCACCGCGATTTGCGTTTTGCATAGCACGGCGCATGCGTTTGAGTCCATTTGCATCGTGTTCCATCAGTCGGTGCATGGTGAGCAGAAGTTCCTCTGTGCTGCCGATACGCATGCCGGCGCCGTCTCTCAAAAGGAGTTGTAGGTTGCCTTCTTCCTGACCCGGTAGTGCATAATTGATGAGCATGGGAGTGCAGGTGGAATACGCTTCAAAGACGGAGGAGGCTCCAGCTTTGCCGATGTAGAGGTGGGCGTTGCGGAGAGGGATAGCAGTATCGGCGCCATCAGCTCCGTAAAAACAAAGGGAAGAAGTGGGAATATTTTGGGATTCCGATTCCAATATCCGGCGCAGATGGGGTTCTCGTTCCTCAGCCAGTACCGTGATGTGACAGCACGGGTAGGCGTTCAGTAGAGCCGCCAGATCATCTCGAACTCGCGGGAGTGATGCGTGTGCTCCGTACACGATGTGCAGTCCTTCGCCATTTGGTTTCGGTGTTGGCAGGTATGGACACGGATAGAATGCTGAGCGTACGGGAAATCCGGATGCCACAACGCGCGTCGGAGAGATGGAAAAACGCCGAGTGAGTGTGGCGCAGCCGTCGGATTCCGGCAGGCAGATGAGGGGAGCCTGAGATAGTATCCATGCGCTATTCACGCTGAGTGCATCAGTGACGACAACAGCGTAGGGTGTATGAAACCATCCCTCACGAGCAAAAGCATCCAGCATGTAAGCGTACAGAGGGTATGTGCAAACGACGAGTTGGGGACGGGAGGATTGTAGATAGCGTCGCAGGAACTCCACGCTGCTTGAGATGCCCGGTAGGCGCAGTAGGTGCGCCCAGTTTGCCGAGTCGATCTGTGCGTAAGCAAGACCCCAGAGCCAGGGTAAGCGGCGGACGCAGGTGCGGTAAAAATTCCGCGTGAGGTTGAAGAGTAATGGAGACGACTCCGCGCAGGCATCCAGAACATCCGCTATCCATCCGCGCCGCTGCATTTCTTCGGCCAATGCGTATGCGGCAGAATGATGCCCGCGACCGTATCCTGCACTTAGAAGGAGAATTTTTTGCTCGTTGACCATAGCATCCGAAGGGCGGTCCGAGTTGAGAGAAACTCTCGGTCGAGGCAATGAAGTATGGAAGAGCGGGTAGCGGGAATCGAACCCGCATAATCAGCTTGGAAGGCTGGAGCTTTGCCATTAAGCTATACCCGCAGCGAACGAGAAGCATCATACCACACTCAGAAGGTTTGACAAGTCCTTTTTGCAGAAAAATTCGAAAAGAATGTACATGGGGCAGCTTTGGACTTGCCAAGGGTTCTTCTTTTTGGTAAACTCCCTCCGCGCAGGAGCCTTTTTCCACATGAAAACGGAACTTATCGAGAAAGCAAGTCAAAAGGTCGGAGATAACCAGCTTCTGATCAATATCATTTCGAAGCGTGTACAGCAGCTCAACCACGGAGCTGATCCATACGTGCCGACGGATCCGGAGACAGGTGCGGGAGATATTGCACTGATGGAGTTGCTGGCTGATAAATTGACTTGGCGTGAGGAGACGGACGAGGATCGAGAAGGGGGAGGTTTCGGGGGGCTCGCTGAGCGTGGGGAAGAGGAGATGTCAGAGGATTGAACAGCGCGTCTTGAGGTGTGCGTGGGGCTGGGTGAATCCGAGGAAGAACGTGAGGGAGCGGTGGATGGAAGCATGCAACGCTTCGATCCTTTTTCCTGTTTTAGTAACACGATGAGCAGACCATGGGAGAGCGTGAAACAAAAAGGTCAATACCGAATGTCAAACTCATTGCGAGCAGCAGGAAGGTCGGTAGGGATTATGAGATACTTGAGAAATACGAGTGCGGTATAGAGCTGCGTGGAACAGAGGTGAAGTCTATCCGCGCCGGACGTATTAATGTTTCGGACTCCTTCGCTCGCATCGAAAAGGGGCAGCTCTTTTTGTACGGTTGTGATATTCAGCCTTGGGAGACAGCGGGGAGCTGGTTCCAGCACGAACAGAAGCGCCCACGCCGACTGCTGGCCCACAAGAAGGAGATTTTAAAAATGGAGTTGCAGACTGTGCAAAAGGGATACGCGTTGCCGTTGCTGCAGATGTACTGGAAAAACGGGAAAGTGAAGGTGCAACTGGGGCTGGGGCGTGGTAAGACGCATCGTGACAGGAGGTATGATCTCAAGGCTCGAGCGGAGATGTTGGAGGCGCGTCGCGAGGTGGTGAAATTTAACAAGCGATTTATTTGAACACAACTATGAGAACAGAAAAGAAAAACCAGACAATTTTGGTGGTAGCTGCTCGTGGATTTGAGGAGATCGAGTTAACGGCTCCCGTGGATATCCTCCGTCGACTCGGCGTGCGAGTATGCGTGGCAGGGGTTGGTACGCGTGAGGTGGAAGGAGCTCATGGTTTGAGGTTGACAGCGGATTGTTTTGTCGACGATGCGAAAGAGGAGCAGTGGGACGGAATCTTCATCCCCGGTGGTCCTGCGGCTTGGGATATCAAACAACATGCAACTGTGCTGCAGTTGATTCAATCTCTGCACGCAGAGGGTAAACTCGTAGCAGCAATTTGTGCAGCGCCGATGGTGTTGGCTGCCGCAGGAGTTGTGGATGGACGGCGTATTACGTGTTATCCGGCTCCGGACGTGCTGAAAGCCGTAGAATCGGCTCAGGTGGAGGGGAAGCAGACGGTGACAGATGGGAATCTTATCACGGGGCGGGGACCCGCAGCAGCTTTGGATTTCGGCTATGCTCTTGGGGAATACCTTGCAGGGGAGGAAAGGACGGCGCTGCTCAAGAGGGAGATGTGCTACAGTCATTGAAACCGGGGAGAACGTGAGATGATTGATCCTAGCGTTTACACCTGTGCAAATGGGTTGACATTGATCGTGCAGGAAAAGCGTGACATGCCTGTTGTGGCCATTCATGTAGGTGTGGAGACGGGGTCTGCGTTGGAGGGGGAGTACGAGGGGAGCGGCATTTCTCACTTGCTGGAGCACATGGTGTTTAAGGGGACGGAGGAATACAGTGCTGAGGATCTTAACGAGAAGGTTGCGGCGCTAGGTGGAGTATGGAATGCCTACACGAGCTCCGCGAGCACCGTTTTCCACATTCACGGTGCGGCGGAAAACTGGACCCAATTTCTCCATATATTGTTGCAGTTGGTGTTCAAGCCTGTATTTCCGGAAGAGGAATGGGAAAGCGAGCGTGAGGTGATACGCCGAGAAATGGAAATGTGCGATGACGATCCGGATGACGTTGCGTACCGAGCACTCATGGAGACGCTCTATACGTTGCATCCTCGGCGTCTGCCGGTGATAGGAACGCGGGCCGGGTTTGATGCGCTCACACGCGGGGATTTACGAAGTTATCATTCCAGTCGTTATGTGCCTGGGAATGCGTTTGTTTGCGTGGTGGGAGACGTGGATACACTGCAGGTGCAGAGCGTACTGGAAGAGGAGTGCAGGGTTATACCCCAATCTATCCGGAGAGAGAGAAACGCTTCCCCGGAAGAACCCCGACAGTGGGGAAATCGTGTGAGTCGCAGAGAATTCCCACGTTCTACCAGCTATGAGGCTCTGGCGTGGCGCGTGCCGGAGCGTAACCACCCGGATTCTGCGGCGTTGAGCATGCTGAGCGCCATCTTGGGCAATGGCAGGACGGCATGGCTTTACCGCGAGTATCACGACACTCGCAGTCTGGTACATGAGGTTGGGGCGCTGCTGGTGGCGCATAGTGGAGGTGAGGGGGCTTTTGTGGTGGAGGCAGATGTGGATTTTGAACGCCGCGATGAGTGGCGTGATGAGCTTTTGAGGTACATTGAAACTCTGTCGGAGGCTGATTTTGACGAAGCCTTGCAGCGAGAGAAAAAACGGTATCGAGTGGAGCTTCTGCGACAGCAGACATCGGTGGGACGCATTGCCGGCATGCTCTGCAGCATTTGGCCACACCATCACAATGTGCATGCATCCCGTGAGTGGAGTGAGGCATTCATGCGAGTTACAGCGCAGGATCTTCAGCGTGTGGCGCGCCTCTACCTCGGGCGCGAGCGCATCACGGAGGTAAGTGTGGATCCGATAGGAGCTGTGAGTGGCAGGCAGCAAAAAGTATCGGTAGAGAGGCGTGCACGCACGTACGAAACTGCTACAGCGGGAGGTTTGCGTTGCGTGCTGCAATCTGATGATGGGCAGGAGTTGGTGCACATCATATTCGCTGCAGGAGCGGGGAGTCGCGTAGAGGATGCGGCGCATGGAGGAGCATCGAACTTGCTTGCTGAGCTCATGCCGAAGGGGACTACAAGTCGCAGTGCGGCAGAGATAGCGGCGCTTGTGGAGAACGCGGGAGCGAGTTTGAGTAGTCGGAGTGGAGACAACAGCATTGCACTCTCTATTCGCTGTTTGCCGGAAGACGCGCATCAGATGCTTAATCTGCTGGCGGATATTGCTCTGCACCCGCTGCTCGAGGAGCAAGCTGTGAGAACTGCGAAGGAAGATCAACTTGCTGCGCTGAGGGAGGACGAGCAGAACCCCGGGACTCTGGCTTGTCGACGTGCACTTTCCTCCTGCTATGGGGAGGATGGTTATGGGCACGGGGCGGATGGGACACCGGAAAGCGTGGCAGGTTTGACGCGTGAAGATTTGCTGATGTTGCACAGGCGCGTTTTTTGCGCGAAAAATGCTGTGCTTTCCATTGCCGGATGCCTCGATGAGCAGATGGTGGAAAACTGGATTAAGGAGAGTGATTTTTCCAGCTTGCCTGAGGGGGATCCGGTTACACATTCAGCCACACCACAATTCACAGGGGGAGAATATGAGGTGCGTACCCCGGAAGCAGCGCAGCAGGCAGCTGTTGCGTTGGCTGTGCCAACAGTGCCAATCGGCCATCGAGATATGCCACTTGAGCTTCTGTTGGAAAGCTGGTGCATGGATATGAGTGGACCATTGTACAAAGAATTGCGGGAGAAAAAAGGGCTAGTTTATAGCGTAGGGGTGCAGCGAATGATCGGGGTGGATGCCGGTTGTCTGATCCTGCTTCCGGAGACGTCTCCTGAATTGCTGCAGGATACAAAGCACGCTCTGGAAGAGACGCTGGATGGTCTCGCTGTTCGGGGGATTACTCAGGAAGAGCTGGAAACTACACGAGCCATGGTGATTAACACGCACCTCCTCTCCACGCAGAGTCTCGAAAAAATTAATGTCACGATGGCTCTTGATGCTTTGCTGGAGAACGATATTGCCGCGACGCCGAAGTTGATCGATGCAGTGCGAGGTGTAACCTTGCCGCAAATGCAGGCGTACGTGAGGCGTATTTTTTCGCCTCAGCAGCAGAGGTGCAGCGTCCGGGCGCTTCCGCCCGAGGGTAAATGATCGAGAGAGGATCAGACGACCTGTTTGAAGTCGCTGAATTGCACGAATATAGGATCCTGACAGCGTGCAGGTGAACAGCCTGCTGGGTCGCCGTAAGGAGTGGCGATCACCGTGTAGCCTCGGGATTGTTCCTCTCCTCTTTCGGCAGAAATGGCAGGGATTGGGAGAGATGATTGATCGGCAATTTGAAGGAGGATCCAGCTGAGAGTGCCGCGTGCATCTCGAAACCAAACGTGTGGTGCCAAATCCGTGGTTTCATGAGCTGCGATAATTTTTCCTCCCATGTTTTCAATGCGTTTCTGAAGTTGATCCACCGCGGCGAGATAGACCATCCATGCCGAGGGAAGCTGTGCTTCGCTTTTCACTGCCGAAGGAAGATCCGGGGATAGGGGTTGCAGATCGCGCATATCCCAGAGATTCCAGCCATTTTGCGGATCAATTTGCATATCGCGTCGCACCGGGAAAATACATGGGATGAGGTGATTTTTTTCAGCCAGGGACAGAAGTTGATCCCTGCTTTGTACCGTCTGCACAATTTCTTCCGGCGTGCCGCCCTCCATCGGGTGCTTTTCAACTTCGACTGCGCAGACGGCGTATACGCGATCATCCACGGCAAAAACAAAATCACAGCATGACGGTTCGTTGCGTGTTGTTTTCAACCAGCGGGCTCCGTGTGGCGAAGTTGTAGAGCCGGCAAAACCTTGGTCCCGAAGCCCAGTTCGCAGGCGCATGCTCTCGCGTAGAAAGACGTAGGCAAAATGCTGCAGAGGAGTTTGTGGCGCTGGGTGTGGGGTGATGTGCCCTCGCATAGGGTGAAAGAAAGGGAGTTGTGTTTTGCACGAAGGATCCATTTCAAAGGTAGCATTCAGCTCCGTAGGAAGCGTTTCGATGCTCACGACATGACCGGCAGAAAAGGAGAGAACCCAGGCTCCTACCATGCGACCATAGCATGATATCATCGCGCAAGCACGACGCTTTCCCTCATGTAGAACCGTCCCGGTATCCATGCACATGCCCGCCCAGCCATTTTGCTTTTCCCAGAGAGCGCGACGTTCGCGCATGTAGCGAATAAAAGCATCGCGACCGGAGAGGCAGGTTCCGTTCATTGCACTGGTGTAGGAAAGATTCTCATCGGCAAGCTCTGTGAATGCATCCCATTCGCCGGTGAAGAGAGCAACGCCGAGAGAACGGCATGCAATTGCTTCACTCGCGTCGAATGACAAGTGGGGCAGGCGCCTGGCAACGCGTGGAGCCTTGATCGAGGGCGTCGATTTTTTTTCATTCGATGAAACAACCCCGAGGAAGGAATCGGGCGCGGCATAAAGCAATCCGGTGCATTCGACTTCATCTCCTCGGTGTGGAGGAAATGCTAATTCCCAGAGTTCTCGACTCACAAAGGCGCATATGCGCAGTGCTTCCTCTTTGATTCTTACTTCCAGTTGCCACATTCCTACCATGCGGTCGTTCACAGACTGCACACTCGTGTCAAGCACGCGTCCGCGCAGTGAGGTTACGCAGCTCCCGAGGTGAGGCTGCACCAATCCATCCATTGTATGAAGTTCATTGCTCTTGCAGGAGGTCGCCACCAAACTGAGTGTCCATTTGTAGCTCGAGTCATTCAGGAGCGCCCCGGGAAGTGCCATGGCTTCCAGACAATCTGCCCTCAGACCGAAGCCTTTTGCGGTTTGCAAGAGGACGGGGCCCGGTACATCCGAATCCTGCTGATAGGGATCATCGCGCAGGATGAGGATGTTTTCAGGTTGGTCGCTGTTGTAGAAAAAGGCGCGATGGAAGAGGAGATGGTTTCCGACAGAGGTTTGCTCCGGGCGAAACAGGATGAAATGCGTAGGGAGAGAACCTCCGTCCATCAAAGCCCGAACGGTGTCGCTGTCTTGGGTACGATCGCTGAAGAGTCCTCGTATACTGAATTTCGGTTGCACCCCGCAGCGAGCCATGTGCGGGACGAGCATGTGTTCCAATTTGAAGAGCTCGGCACCGCCGAGAAGAGAAGCGCCGCTGCACATGATTTCTTCTGCGCGGAGGCAAGGCGGTAGAAACTGAGTGATGTGACCGTCGGATGTGGAGGTTCGCCAGGAGCCATTACGGCGCATAAGAACGGGACCGATCATGTAGACACGGTGGTCTTCCCGGGTCAGGAAAAACGAAGCATAATAGATTTCTTCTTGCGGGTGGGCGCTCTCAAGGTAAGCGCATTCCTCGCCGCTCAGAGCTTCCAGATCGATGGGATCAGAAGCTGCAGGCGCAAAGATAATCTGGGCGTCACAACCGGAATCGGTGAGGAGGGACAGGCGGAGCTCGCGTTTGGTGCCAGGCGTTCCCTTTTCTGCCAAATCTTTCGGAAGACGTGAGAACCCGGCGCGGTGGAGAATATCAACCACGGGTCGATGGAAGAGGACGAGCATCTGCTGCGCGGTGATAGGTATCAGATTCTGGAGTTGATCCTCGGGTAATTTTCCGAGTTCATGGAGAGAGATGGTATCCGGCATGAGAGAAAAGGGTGAAAGGACTAATTAGGAGAGATCTCGCTCAACCATAGCGTACGCGTTATGGTTGTGGATGGATTCAAAGTTTTCCGCTTCTACGCGATACCAACTGAAGGCGTTATAACGTTCAGTTGCAACGGCGACATTGCGCACAAGATCTTCCACAAAGACGGGATGTTCATAGGCGTAATCAGTGACATACTTTTCATCCGGTCGTTTGAGAAGACTGTAAAGCTGGCAGCTACCGCATTGCTCAATCATGTCGATGATATCCTCAATCCACACAGGAGAACCGGAGAAGCGCACAGAGTATGTGACGATGCTTCGCTGATTGTGGGCGCCATGGTCACTCATCGCTTTGGAGCAGGGACAAAGTGTGGTGAGCGGCACCCGGATGGTCAGCGTGAAGGCTCCTTCCCGTCCCCTCTCTGCATCAATTTCAAAACGTACGTCGTAGTTCATCATTCCTTCCATTCCGGTGACAGGTGATTTCTTCAACCGGAAGAAGGGGAAATCAATTTCAACGTGGGCACGCTGTGCGGAGAGCTTTTTCAGCAAACGATTCGGCAAACGAACGGCAGAATGCACATCCAGATAGCGTTGGTGCTCGTGGAGAGCCTCGATGAATCGACTCATGTGTGTTCCCTTGTATTGCTGAGGAAGATCAACCATGAGGGCTATCTTTGCCACGGTCGATTGGGTACGATTTTCTTTATCGCTTACAACGATGGGGTAGTGGATTCCCCTCACGCCGACTCGGTCGATAGATATGTGTCGTGAGTCGTGTTCGTTCTGGGTATCGCGTAGCTCCTTCATATGGGGAAACAGGAGAGTGGAAAAGGGAAACAAAAAGAGCCCGCAGGCGTGATACGACCTCTGCAAGCTCCTGGTTCGTTGCTCTCTTTTGTCCTCAGCCGTCGCTCTGATCACCGCCCTATCGCGTGCGATTAGAGGTCGCCCTGCTCGAGAGAATGCGAAGGAATGCATTGATCTCTTTCACGAGCGGGGGATGTCAGCCAGACTCCCCCACCTGCAGGCGCGCTCGATGCGTCTCTTTGTCCTTTCCTCAGGGGAGAAGGTTTACCGCACGAGCACGACGAATCTCGCGCGTGATGCGGCGATGCGTTTTAGCCGAGACGCCAGTGACGCGACGCGGCAATATTTTGCCGGTTTCGGAAGTGAACTTAGAGAGAAATTCCGGATTGCACATATCCACAGCGCCGGCAGGGATATCAATTCTGCGGTGGGGCATGGATCTGTTGCAGGTTCGGAAGCGGATTCTGCGCTCGACGCTCTTGAATTCGTTGGTCATAGATGTTAGTAGAGAGTTGTACGACGAAAAATGGTTAACGAGCCGCATCAGCGCATCTCACGGTGCAAGGTGCGACGCTTCAAAAAAGGATTATATTTAATTTTCTCCAAGCGTCCGGGGGTGCGGGGGCTCTTTTTATTGCGCGTCGTTACATAGCGAGAAGCCGGCTTTCCTTCAGCCTTTGCTTCCGTGCATTCTAGGATAATGATGTCTCTCGGCATGGTTTAATCAGTGAATTGCTCGGGGCGGTATTCTACACTATTCCTCATCTTCGTCAAGAGAAATTGTAGAGTCAATCACTTTTTGAAGCCCGGAGAAGCCCACATCACGTGAATTTTTGTTCCGCATGGAGCCCATAGGACCATAGGTTTTCTCATACTCTTCCTGGCACTGCACGGTGAATCGGCAATAGGGTTGCACCTGTAAACGCTTGCGCGGGATAGGATCCAGGGAGAGCTCGCAGACGCCGTAAGTTCCCTTGGCAATTCTCTCGAGGGCAGCATCAATTTCATAGAGCAGCTCTCGATCCTTATCGAGGCGAAGGATGGTGATGTCGCGTTGTTCCGCCTCACTGCCGGCATCGCCGATATGCTGCCCTGAGGGAGATGCAACATTTGCTTCTCCGCTGCGTAGGTGGTCGCGCGTTACGTTCTGCATGCTGGGCAGGAGGCGTTCGCGGATTTGGAGAAGCTTTTGCTTCTGTTCCTCGAGGAAACTTTTCCAGTCGGGAGCAGAGCGCAAAAAAGCGAGCGTCGCCTTCACTTTCTTGCGACGCTCGCTCTCTTTGGACAAATTAGACGTTCCTGTACCGGTCGTCTTGTTCCGTGTTTGAGAAGTAGCTTGTTGAGAAAGGGGAGCTTTTTTTTCCGGGAGACTAATAACCGCCTCGTTGGTCTGTTCGGCCTTCACAGAAGTCCCCAACTTACCCGTCAGCTCTTTTTTTTTACGGGAGTGGACTCCTCTGCAGGAGCAGTCTGTTCTGCAGGAGCGTCTTTCTCTTCAGGAGCGGGCTTCTTCGCAGGAGCAGCCTTCTTCGCAGGAGCAGCCTTCTTTGCAGGAGCAGCCTTCTTTGCAGGAGCAGCCTTCTTTGCAGGAGCAGCCTTCTTTGCAGGAGTGGCCTTCTTCGCAGGAGTGGCCTTCTTTGCAGGAGTGGCCTTCTTCGCAGGAGTGGCCTTCTTTGCAGGAGCAGCCTTCTTCGCAGGAGCAGCCTTCTTTGCAGGAGTGGCCTTCTTTGCAGGAGCAGCCTTCTTCGCAGGAGTGGCCTTCTTTGCAGGAGCAGCCTTCTTTGCAGGAGTGGCCTTCTTCGCAGGAGCAGCTTTCTTCGCAGGAGCAGCTTTCTTCGCAGGAGCAGCTTTCTTCGCAGGAGCAGCTTTCTTCGCAGGAGCAGCTTTCTT
>CANQJI010000046.1 GCA_947624205.1 uncultured Akkermansia sp.
GATTTTGCCCACAAACGCCAAATCCTGCTATAATCACGCTCTCTGCCCATGAAATATATTTTCTTGGGACGCATGTGGTTTGCCCTGCTCCGGTTCTTGACACGCGCACCGCGTGCGTGGTATGATACGTGGCATGAATGAGCAACAAACGATCTACGATGTGGCAAGAGAGCATGACCACGCCGCATCTTACGCTCTCGCGCGGAGTTTCATCAACAAGGTGTATGCGTGGATGGCGCTCACCCTGCTGATAACGGCGGGTGTGGCGGTGTATTGCTCCGGGGACGAAAGAATGCTGACCTGGACGCTTCAGCACCCGTTCCTTCTGTGCCTCGGCACACTGGGTATCATCCTCGCCATGAGCCTCGGTGCGCGCGCTATGAGTCCCGGTGCGCTGGCGGTCCTGCTCATCGTTTTCAGCGCGGCGGAGGGTATGCTTTTCGGTCCGTTGCTTCTGTACTACACGCAACACTCGCTTGGAGTGGCCTTCGCCTGTGCCGCCGGCACTTTTGGCGTTACTTCGCTGTACGGCGCCTTCACCACTCGAAATCTTTCCGTCTGGGGACGCACCCTGTTCATGCTGCTTATCGGACTGTTTGTCTGCCTCCTGATCAACTATTTCTGGGGTAACGGCATTTTTGACCTTGTTCTTTCCTTTTTCGGGGTGATTCTTTTCTCAGCTCTCACGGCATACGATACCCAAAAACTCTTGGCGATGGGTGCAGGGGTTACGGATGGCACGACGCGCTCAAAAGCAGCCGTCCTCGGCGCTCTGACACTTTACCTGGACTTCATTAACATCTTCCTCTTCCTCCTGCGCCTGCTGGGAGATCGCAGATAATCCCTTTTTTCACCATGGAAACAACGGATCAATACGCTCAACGAGCATCCAAAATCACCGCCGATATCCTGCATTCACTTGGCTTTGAAGGCACGGTCGACGTCGTCTCCTGTACGCCGGAGGAAATATCGCTCACCATCTCCAGCGCTGACTCTCGCTTCATCATCGGCGACGGAGGGTCACGCCTTGATGATCTACAATACCTTGTCAACCGCCTCCTCGTCGTTTCCCATGAGGATGTGCCCCGGGTGCGCATTGACTGTGACAATTACCGAGCCAAAGCCGAGGATCGTCTCATTCAGTCCGCCACTGAAAAGGCCCAACGGGTTCTCTCCTCCGGCAAGCCTGTCACTTTACCTCCGATGAATGCTTACCACCGCCGTCTCGTACACTCCGCTCTCGCGGAAATTCCCGGTGTTAGCACCCAGTCTGAGGAAGTGGACTCGCGCTTCAAGCGTATTGTCATCTCTCCTTCTTCATGAAGATCCTCGCCTGCCTTCTCCTCGCAGCGCTCACTTCATTCCACTGCTCCGCGGGTGAGAATACTTGGACGGTGTTCTATGCCCACGGAATGGATGTTGTCCGCGCGCAGCGGACCGTGCAACGCGTACTTCCGGAAGGAACTCAGCTCATTCTGCGAGAGCTGCCCGCGCGCGCCGTAAACCGAGAAGACATGCTGGCGCAGAGCGAGGCTATCGCCGCAGGAGTGCATTCCTTGCCCTGCCTCGTACTAAGCGACGAGAGGGGAGTTTACGCTGCCGTTCCCCTTAATAAGTTATCTCCGGAAACCCTGCTTGCCGCCCAAAAATTTGCCTCCGCACCAAACCGCGACGCACAAGCTCGACAGCGGCGCGGCATCTCCAAGATGATTTTCCACACATCTATTGCTCGGTGTGCCTCCGCACCGATGGGTCAGCGTCTCAGTTCCCTCGCGTATCTGGAGGAGCTCACAAAAAGTAGCGATCTTTCCATTCGGCAGCGCCAGTTCGTTGCCCTGCACTGCCTCTACCCTGCACTCATGCAGCTCTACACCAATTCCTACCGGGGTGCACATACCCCTGATACCGAGCAACTCTTCATGCGCGCCATCAGTTCTGTAGAATTTGCCCGCGATCTTGATCCTGACTCCAAATTCGGACGTCTCGCTCACAATGAACGCGAACGGCTCCGCGCCGCGCGTCTCAAAGCCAAACGTCTTGACTAATCTGGAAGTCACTTCCCCTTTTCTTCCGAGCCCTCGGCTCCGCTTTTCGCGTTTATCCGCCTCAGTGCAGCACCACGGAGTCAGGAACGAAGGGAGCAAATCCATAACGCCGAGGGCGCGGCTATGCGTAGATACTTCAGCTGCTTTTTCTGTTGCAGTCGCTCTGCCCACGCTTGCCAAAGCAAGCGCCTTGTGGTAGGAGCATAGAATGAATACTAATAACAGTACTCAACATCACGCTGAGCTGCTTGGCCAACTTGCCGTCAGCTCTATGGATATTGTACGCCTCTTCATCGAATTCACCGAGGAAGCAGCCGTTACCCATGCCGATAAAAAGAGCATCATCGACGTATTCCGGCGCGTAGTACGCACCGGAGTATCCGGAGTGGCGGATTTGGATCGCAGTGTTTCATTTGAAACAGCGGTAAAAGAGAGTCTGCTGGCGCGAAAAAATCGGCGAGCAAGTACGCTGGCAGATTTGCGTTCGTACACTTCTCGAATGCTGGAACTGGGAAATCTGCGTAAGTGCCTGCTGCGTAGCATCACATCTGATCAATGTTCCAACCTGCTACATACGCACTTCAATGCAAGCCCGCATATCTTTCGCAAGGCCAAAGCAGTACTGCACAGCATCTTCACGTACGGCATCCGGCGCGGTTGGTGCTCCATCAATCCCGTGGATTCCCTGGAAACTCCACCTGTTTACGAGGAACGCATCGTCCCTCTCTCCGGAAGCCAGATCCGCGCGCTTATACGTGAATGCCACAAGGAAGATATGAAGCAGATGCTCCCCTGCTTGCTCCTACTGCTCTGGTGCGGAATACGTCCCGGCGAGTTACGCCGTTTGAAGTGGGGAGATATCGACAAACGTGAAAAAGTCGTATATGTCGATGGACGAGCCAGCAAAACAGGCGGCCCACGTGCCGTACCGTTACGTGGGAAAGCAAGATTGTTGCTTTCCCACGCCTATCCTTCTTCCAGACTCATCGCACCGCGGAACTGGGTACGTCTCTGGAAACGCCTTCGTCTCCGTGCCGGCCTCACCAATTGGCAGAGAGATGTTCTGAGACACACCTTTGCCTCGCTGCATCTGAAGCGCTTCCACAACCTTCCGCAGCTGCAGGAGGAGATGGGGCACCGGGATTGCAATCTCTTACGCACACGTTACCTGAACCTGCGGCACGTTTCCTCATCTACCGCGCGGCGCTTCTTCGACTGGTCTCCCACGGATTGTCAAGCAGACTTTGAGATCGATCTATCCCCCGCCGAAGAGGATGGAAAAGATCCGAAACCTGAAAAAGATTGACTGAAAAAATTCGCTTGTATGGGGAGGCATATCTGGTAGAATGAGAGGCGTGCGGGGATACATCATCAGGAGACTGCTATTGGCGCCATTTACGCTTCTAGGGGTCACAATGTTGGTGTTTTGTCTCACACGGCTCGTACCGGGTGGACCGGTAGATCGCATCCTGCAAGAGCGGGCAATCGGCGCATTAAACGGCGAGAAATCGACTGGTATTGCCGCCGATTCCGTGAGTGAGAGTGAACGCGAGAAGTTGGAAGATCTCTTCAACCTCAACGAACCCCTCTGGAAGGCATACCTGCAGTGGCTCGGACTCCAGCGCAAACGCGTGGAAACGCACCGGGCTGAGTTCGACAAGGACGGCGCTGCCACCATTACCACTGCCGCTGCAGACGGCTCCCCGCGCTTGCTGGAAGTACGTATGCATCAGGATGGATCTCCGCTTTTCGTCCCCCCCCCATGGTTCCGGGCAGAAGCTTGGGAACTGCACATCGAAACCTCTGCAGAGCGCACGGAGCGTTTTGGCATCCTGCGGAGACGCTCCGGCTCTGCTCCGCCAAGAGAAGAGCTCCCACCGCGTGCCGTACTTTGCCGCAAGGCTTACAACGGACTGTTGCAGGGGAGTCTCGGTCGTTCGTACAAGTACAACGAACCCGTGCTGGGAATGATCCTGAACCGCCTGCCTGTTTCGCTGTATTTTGGACTCCTAGGAGCGCTGGTAGCGTACATGTTGAGCATTCCTCTGGGCATCTTTAAGGCTCTGCACCACGGCAGCGTGTTGGATGGAGCCACGAGCCTGCTCATTTTTATCGGCTACGCGGTGCCCGGTTTCGCCTTAGGAGCCATCCTGCTCATCTACCTCGGAGCCCGTCTGGAATACTTCCCTCTTTACGGACTCACCGGAGCAGATTTTGAATCCCTCTCCGTCTGGGGAAAGATATCGGATATCGCAGCGCATACCGTCCTCCCTCTCGCCTGCTACGTCGTCGGAGCGCTTGCGATGACCACGATGATGATGAAAAACAGCATGCTGGAAAACCTCAGCGCAGACTACATGCGCACCGCCGTGGCAAAGGGCTTGAGTTACCATCGCGCCGTATGGCGTCATGCCGTACGTAATTCGATCATTCCCATCGCCTCCGGACTTGGCGGAGTCGTTTGTTCAGTAGTAGGCGGTTCTATTCTCATTGAACGCGTGTTTGATATCCGCGGTTTCGGAATGCTCAGTTACCAGGCGCTCATGGATAAGGACTACTCGCTCATCATGGGCACGCTGCTCGTGAGCTCTGTCGTTATCATCCTCGGCAACTTGCTCTCAGATATTCTCGTTGCCATCCTCGACCCTCGCATCACCTTCCGCTGAATGAAGAAAAACCTCCTCGCCCTGCTCCTCCTGCTCGCCGCCGTACTCAGTGGCGTGGCGGAGCTGCGCGGCTGGCTACTTCCCACGCTCTCCTGGCCCTTCTCCGCCTCCCGCCGCCTCGCTTTCCTTTCCTGCCCCGCAGATTTCGCCCCTCAGCTTGCAGCAGACGGACGGGTACAGTGGTTCGGCTGGCTTGTGGTGTTTTCCGTCGCTCTCATCGGCGTATATCTTCTTCTCCGTCGCACAGACAGTTTGCGTCTGCCCCCCCAGGCGCAACGTAGTCTCTCGCGCTTCCGATCGCACAAGCGTGGCTACTACGCCCTGCTCATCCTGCTCGGTCTTCTCTCCCTTGCTGCGGCAGATCAATTGATCGTCGGGAAACGAGCTCTTGTCGTGATAGCCGAGGATGGCTCCTGGTACTTCCCGGCTTTCCGCCGCAATATTCTCCCCGGGTCACTTTTCGGTCTCTCAGGTAATGCTTCTTTAGCTGAACCGGATTACAGAAAGCTTCAACAATCGTTAGGAACCCCCGGTGGTCCCCGCATGGTCCTCATGCCCCCCATTCCCTGGGCTCCCACGGCAGATCCGGCCCCCTTTCCCTCCGAGAGCCTGCCGGTTAAAGACGGCAAGTTGTACGACGCAGAAGGATCCTCCCTTTTCGATGGCCAGGCATGCCGGCTGTACCCCAATGGGGACATCCACCTGCGCATCCGCTACCGTCGCGGCGTACCGGACGGTCATGTGCAAGGCTGGAGCCCCGATCGACGCGAGGTCTATAGCGCTAATTGGGAAAATGGGCATCTCGTTGCCGAACAGTTCAGTGGTGACGGCGAGTTGAAAAACTTCCTTGCCCTCAGCAGTAACGAGCATTTCCTCCTCTACTACCACCCCGCCCCACCGCTCACCGGCGGTCACCTGCTGGGTACCGACAGCCGAGGCTCCGATATCCTCGCCTACCTCTTCGGCGGATTGCAAGTCAATATCCAGGCTGCTCTTTTCTACTTGCCTCTCGTGTACGGCATCGGGCTTTTTTTCGGAATGCTGATGGGCTACTGGGGCGGTCTCTTTGATCTCATCGCGCAGCGTGGTATTGAAATTCTCTCTCAGCTCCCTTTCCTTTTCCTCGTGATGGTTCTCACCGACTTACTCCCGTCTTCACTGCACGGCATGTTCGTGACCCTCTCTCTCATGGCTCTTCTCGGATGGATGCCCATGACTTACCTCATCCGCACCGCCACAATGAAAGAAAAGTCTCGAGACTATGTCGCGGCCGCACAGGCGATGGGCGAAGGCTCCCTGTCAATCATGCGCCGCCACATCTTGCCGAATCTCACTCCCATCATCATCACGCTGCTGCCCTTCAGCGCCGCTTCCGTGATGCTTTCACTCACTTCGCTGGATTATCTCGGATTCGGTCTTCCGGAAAGTTACGCCGCCTGGGGGCGTCTGCTCAATGACGGTCTATCCAAGCTCTCTTCGCCCTGGGTAGCCTCCTCTGCCGTATGTGCTCTCGTTCTCATTCTCCTGCTCATCACTTTCATCGGGGAAGGTGTGCGGGAAGCCACATCTCCCCGTCGCCACGACCATTTCGAATAATGGGCCGCTCCAAAAATCTGCATCAACTGTTCATGCAATTGCTCATGGTAACTGCAGCGCTCCTGTTGCTCACCCGATGCGGCGGGGGCGACACCACCTCCGATGGCATACACTGGCAACCTCCGGCTAACGATGAGCTTCCCCTCGCGTTTGATTCTTCCTTCACGACTCTCCCATCATACGCCCGCGCATGGCGCATGCCGCCCGGCTTCCGGGGCTTTCCCGAACGCTGGAATGAGCGAGTGCGCAAGTTCATAGATCGCCGCATCTCGCAGCTGGAAGAGGAATTGTCCCGCGAAGAAAGCATAGATGGCGCCTCTCCCGATGCACGGCAATCCACACGCCGGCTCTTCCTGCAGGAGGAGCTCGACCAGTTCCGATCTCGCCGAACCATGGGTGACTACCTCGTCTTCCTCTCTGAAAATGAACTGCCGCCCGATCTCGAATGGCACTCCGGCGCCGACCAGCCGGAACTCGGTGACCCTCGAGCCATCAAGGGCGGCACCCTCCGTCTCGCCCTCCCTCGCTCTTTCCCGAATACCCTGCGCGTCTTCGGACCCAACAGCAACAACTCCACACGTCGCTACATCTACGACGACCTGGAATTTCCCCTTGTGCGCATCCATCCCGGTACGGGCGCACTCATTCCCGGCACCGCGGATCGTTGGGCAGTCGCCCCCGGCGGCAAGACAATTTATTTCCACATCGACCCATCCGCTCGCTTTTCCAATGGTGACCCTCTCACCACGCGCGATTTTATTTCCTCTCTCTTCCTGCGCACATCACCATACAGTGCCGAGCCCTTCTACGCCGATTATTACATGGGCAATATCGCACGCATCGCTGTGTATGGGGATCATACCCTCGCCGTCACACTCCCCACGCCCAAGCCCTACGCCCCCTTCTATGCCGGCAGTATTCCCTCAGCCTGCACGCGCTTTTTCGCCGAATTCGGTCCGGATTTTATGATGCGTTACCTCTGGCGTCCTGTCCCCACAACCGGTGGCTACGCCATCAATCCGGATCTACTCACCATGGGCAGTAGCCTCACTCTCTCCCGTGTAAAAAATTGGTGGGCGGCCGACCGCCGTTACACCCGCTTCTCCTGCAACGTCGATCACATCCGCTACTCATTTATCGCAGAAGTCTCCAAGCAGCGCGAACTCTTCCGCATTGGCGAGTTGGATGCCATTTCCGCCCGGGATGCCGATTTTTGGTACGAGGGGCTTGAAATTCCCCCCGTCCACCTCGGCTATATCCAACGTGTCCGTTTTGATAACGAGTGGCCTCGCAATTGCTTCGGTTTTCACCTCAATTGCTCGGTCGCTCCGTTCAATGATGTGAATGCCCGCCTCGGCTTCCATCATGCCCTGAATGTCCAGGCTGTCATCAATACCCTCTTCCGCGGTGATTTTAAGCGCGGCGGCACCTACTTTGCCGGCTTCGGCGCCTTCTCTGATTCCTCCATCCGTGCCCTCCCCTACGATCCCCGGAAGGCCCGTGCCTACTTCGCTGCTGCCGGCTTCACCGAGGAAGGTGCCGACGGTATCTTGCACAAACCGGATGGTTCTCGGTTACAAATCGTTGTCAGCTCACGCGTAGATCCCTCTTACGCCGCCGCCATGAGTATCTTGCGCGAAGATGCTGCCCGCTGCGGTCTCGATCTCTCGATTGAACAGATGGATGACACCGTCTTCTACATCCGCGTGAAAAACAAACAATACACCGCCTGCATTTTTTCCTGGGGATTCTCTCCACCTGTGCCGGATGCCTCCCAGTTCTTCCTGTCACGCTATGCTTTCGATGCCCACGGCAATCCCCTGCGCGGCACCAACAACATCACCGCCACTGCTTCTCCGGAATTGGATCGCGCCATCCTCGCCGCACGCTCTGCCACCACCATCGAACAAGCCATTGCGGCCCAACACGCCGTTCAACGATGCATCGCTGATACCGCCTCCTGGGTTCCCGGCTGGTCTAGCGGCTTCTGGCGCTTTGCCCAATGGCGCTGGTTACGCTGGCCAAAGACAAAGGATACCTTTTTCTGTCCCCCTCTCTACTTCGATCCTCTCGATAGCCACCTGTACTGGATTGACCCGCGCATCAAGCTCAATACCCTTCGCGCCCGTGCTCACCGTGAATCCTTCCCCGAACTGGAACTTGATATCCCCCTGCCCTCGGCTTCCCGGCATCCGCACCTGCCCCAATAAAAATCATAGCCGCTCGTGATGCAACCCGCTTTCTCTCGGAATTTTTCTTGAATGCGTACGGGGTGCGGGCTTGACGAGTGCGATTAAAACTGGCAGAATGGGGCGCACCAAAAACACAGAGCTTCGGTATGCCATCTTTTCTAGCAAATCTAACGCAATCTCCTCTCTTTTACTTTACGACGGGTCTGCTTCTCGTTGTTTTGTTTTTCTGGTACCTGGCGGCGGAGAATGACAAAATGAAACGCAATGCAGGGCTCTGCTTCATCATCGGACTGACGAGTTTTTCAATCCTCTCCCTGTTTGCCAATGGATTGCACTACGGTATCGATATTCGTGGCGGTGTGGAGCTCACACTCGAAGTGCAGCCGAAACTGGATGAACAGACAGGGGCAAAGACCCCACCCACAGAGGAGGATATGCAACAAGCCTGCAACATTCTCGAAGAGCGTCTGAATTCTACCGGTACGAGTGAAGTTCAAATCATCCACACCAACAATAAAATACTCATCCAAATTCCCCAGCAGGACGCACAGGATGAGCAGCGCAACAAGGAAAAAATCGATGCCATGGTGAACATGCTTACCCGCATGGCCAAACTGGAGTTGCTGGCAGTTCACCCGGAGAGTGAGCGCCTCATCGCTCAAATGGCAAGCATAGATCCCTCCACCGGCAAACCTCTCGTGGATTTCGAAGCGTACAGGCAGCAGCGCGTACGCTACCTTGCTGCCCAGAAAACCGGAGACGATTCCGTCCGCCCTCCCCGTCTCGCCATCCCGGCAAAAATGGGACTGAACAACTACCAACTCCTCCCTTCCCCGCAAATTGACGACGAAACAGGAGAGCCTCTTGTGGATGAAAGCGGGGAGCAGATTATCCGCTATTTCGTGCTGCAAAAGCCTCATGCCGCCATGCAGCAAGATGTTTACATTACCGGCAAAGAGGTATCCTCCGCCAATCCTAATTACGCCCGCCGTGGATGCGTCTCTGTCGTCCTCAACCGTACCGGCGCCGGTCGTATGGGACGCCTCACCGGCAAGATGCAGAAGGGACGCGACCGCCTCGCCGTGGTCCTCAATGGGCAGGTCAAGTGCGCTCCCACTGTACAAGCCACCCTGCACAAGGAGTTCGAAATCTCCGGTCTTATGGCCAAAGGGGAGCCTGAAGACATTTCCAAAGCTCTCGCCAACCCTCTCTCCAGTGATCTGAAGGTGGAGGGGCGTAAGGATGTCTCCGCTCAACTCGGTCAAAGCGCCCTGCAGCAGGGCAGCTTCGCCGGTATTGTGGGGCTGCTTGCTGTCTTCGTCTTCTGCTATGCGTACTACCGCGTAGCCGGTGTCGTAGCGATGGTCGGCCTTGCGCTCAATGCCCTCACTCTCATCGGTCTGATGAGTCTCTTCGGCTTTGTGCTCACTCTGCCGGGCATCGCCGGTATCGTACTGACAATGGGCATGGCCGTGGACGCAAACGTGCTGATCTACGAGCGTATGCGTGAGGAACGCGAAGCGGGACGTCCCTTCCTGGTGAGCTTGCGCGTCGCGTATGACAAAGCCTTCTCTGCCATCTGGGATTCCAACATTACTTCGCTTATCACTGCTGTCATTCTCTTCTGGCTCGCCAGCGGTTCAATCAAAGGTTTCGCGGTAACGACAAGTGTCGGCATCATAACCTCACTCATAGGAGCCATCGTAGTGACGCGTGTGCTCTTCTTCTGCGCAGAACACATGGGAATCCTGCGCGACTTTACTTTCAGCCGTGCCCCCTTCCAGGGGAGTCATTTCGACTTCATGAAGTGGCGGAAATTGGCGCTGGGATGTTCGCTCGTTGTAATCATTGCCTCGCTTCTCTACGCTGTGTTGGTGAAGAAAGATGCTGCGCTGGGTATCGATTTTACCGGAGGCTCCACAGTAACTTACGTCCTGCCTGAGGAATCACAGATTGATTACAAGCAGGTCGAAAACGAGGTGATGGGCATGAAGCTTTCCAAGCTCCCGACCGTTCAGCAGTTCGTCAATGCCGGGACAAACCGCAATATCAAGATCCGTTGCGCCAACAAGGATGAAGCCGCCCTCATTGATACAAATCTGCGCGCCAAAATTCCCGGCATGGAAAAGGTTCCCATGCCCTCGGTGGATGATGTGAGCGCCTCACTGGGTTCGACGTTCTTCCGCACGGCCTGTTGGGCTCTGCTGGCAGGTTTGGCAGGAATCACGCTTTACCTGTCCGTGCGTTTCGAATGGAGCTTTGCCGTGGGCGCGTTGATCTCCACTGCGCACGACGTGCTCGCCATCATCGGGCTTGTGATCCTGATGGGTACAGAGCTGAGCATCATCCATATCGGCGCCTTCCTCACCGTGGCCGGCTATTCCATCAACGACACCATCGTTATCTTTGACCGCATCCGCGAATCCCTGCGCTACGCTGACCCGAAGGATGAGCTGGGTGACATCATCAATGAGGCTGTCAACACCACATTACCACGTACGCTGCTCACCTCTCTTTCAACGCTGGCTGTGCTCGTGGCGCTCATAGCACTGGGGGGTCCTGCCATGCGCGACTTCTCGATCACAATGCTGCTTGGCATCCTGGTCGGCACCTATTCTTCCATCTTTATCGCCGCGCCGGTAGTTTACATGCTCGATAAACGCAACAACCTCGTGAAGGAAGTGCAGCAAACTGTTCAGGCTGACGCCGGCGTGTAAACAGAACAATCATACAAAAGCGCCATGGCACAGGCACACGCACACCGCGCTTGGAGCGGCCTGCTCTTCTGCGCTCTGGCATTTGCCGCTGCCGTAGTCGGCGCCGTATTTTGCGGAGAAAAAATAGACGCCGCACCCTCCCTTTCCTATGCCCGGCACCTGCGGCTTCTCATCTATGTTCACTTCGCCATCGCCCAATTCTCCGTCCTTGTTGCAGCTATCCTCCTCTACCGACTGCACCGTCATTGGCGCACCTACTACCTCATCATCAGCTACAACGAAAACTCGATGATGCTGAATCCACCCGGTGTTCGCATGGTGCCCGGACGCGTGATACGCTGTCACCTGGGCTCGGATCCAACCTCATTGCCCCTCCCGCCACCGGGAGCCCCTGTACTCGTTTACCCCATGCTCATGCAGAGCGGACGCGCCGGAGGAGAACGCATGGAGGCTTTCTTGCACACCGCCTTTTCCCGCGCGTCGTATCGTCCGCTTCTCTTTTTTCAACCTGTCCTGGGAGCCTCGCCGTGGCTTGCCCATGCCGCGGCAGACCGCATTCGCCCCCTGCTGCAGCCCTCCACCGGCGTCCTCGTGGTAGCGCATGGCAGCACATCCCCGGACCCCCCGCCGGAGCCGGCTCTTTTCCGCCGTCGCCTGGTGGAGCTCCTCCCCGCTGGCACCGAAATTTGCCTCGGCTATTTTCAATCGCAGCCGGACGCGCATGATGTCCTGCGCCATATGCGAGCAAAGCACGTTCTCCTGCTGCCTTTTCTTCTGACAAAGGGGCTTCACTTTAACCGCGATTTACCAAAGCAGGAGGATGCCATCGCCTGCGGGAAAACACTACAAATACTGCCTGTAGCAGCAACCTTGCTCAACGATACACCCCCGTATGACAAAACATGAACCTGGCAATCAAAGTAATTCCCGGCGCAAAGCGTGACGAGCTGGTGGGATGGGAAGAAAATTATCCCGGGATCGGTCGCGTTCTTCGATTGCGCATTGCCGCGCCGGCCATTGAAAATCGTGCCAACAAAGCTATCGAGGCCTTCCTGGCACGTCTCCTTCACCTCCCTAAATCGACCGTGCAAATCACTCGAGGCTCGACAAGTTCAATCAAACTCGTGCGACTGCCGGACGGAACCGACACCTCCGCGCTCCATCCCTGATTCCCAATTATACGCATCAAAAATCATGACAAAACAATCATCATGTGATGGCTCTGGAGGGATCTCAGCATACATTAATGATCCGGAAAAAATCTGCGCAACACGCACATTATTAATAAATCGTACATCCAACATCGTACGTCGTACATAGGCACCGCCAGGTGCCACCGCCGCTTTCTAACCACGTCCGCGCGTTGTCCCTCAATTCCGTTACCGTATTTGCTTCGCCCAATTCGCGCGCAAGCGCGGGAACTCCCCTAATCGTACATCGTCCATCGTACATCGTCCATCGTACATAGGCAAACGCATTTCCTAATGCGTTTGCCATGGTCTCAACCTCTCTGCAAATCCTTCCCGTCCTCACCGGATTCCGACTCAGCCGCCTCCGTTTGCTCCTCCCCCGGTCCTTCACTTGACGGTGCAGCTGTCGCCTCCGGCTCTCCGGCAGATTCCTCTGCTTCAGTCGCAAACGTCTCGTTCTCCGCTTCTGATACACCCCGCGCCGCCGCGGAACCATCCTCCGATACTGCCGCAGGCCCTGTTTCATCTATCGACTCTTCCTCCGGATAAGTCCCCTCTTGTTCTTCTTCCCATATCTCGTCTTCCTCCCCCTTGTGAGATTTATGCAGCAACTTGGCAGCCCAGCGCCGCAAGGCTTCTTTGCCACTGCTCAACGAATCTCTCACTTTATCCATCAGCGTCTTTTCCAAAGATACAGAGTCATTTTTCTCCAACTCCGCCGCCATCTGTTCTTCCTCGCTCATTCCCTCTGTCTCTTTCTTCTCCTCGCTCTGCATACCCTCCTCCGCCACCGGCAAGGTCTCTTCCCGAGGCGCAGGCACACTCTCCGACACGTCGTACGACTGCCCGGAACTGTACGGCTGCGCAGCAACAGTAGATGGGTTTGGAACAGGATAAGACGCCACCGGCGCAGCAACGGGATAAGGATACCCCTGTGACTGCGGTGTCGGGTATGTTTGCCGATACGCCGGATTCACCGGGTAATTCTGCCCCCCTGGGTAAGCCTGCTGCGACGGATAATTCACCGGATAACCGCCCTGAGGATACGCAGGTGGCGGATACCCCATCGGATAGCCCTGCGGCACGGCCCCATAACCTGCCTGCGGATACGGTGAATAGGTCTGCGGATATACCGATGCGTTCGGATACCCCGACGAAGCCCCGTAACCCTGCATGTAACCGGGAGCGGGAGCCACCTGATTGCCGTACGCCTGTGGATAAACAGGAGCCGCAGGTTGCGCACCATAGCCCCCCTGCGCGCCCGTATACCCCTGCGGCACCGCCTGCTGCCGGTAAGGCGGCGTCCCTTGTTGCGCCGGATACCTCACAGCATTCCGGTCGGGCAATACTCCGGGGTCTTGGGAGGGTGGCATTTCCGTCATAGCCTCCGTTGGATTAAAACTCCCTTCCCTGAGAGGCGTCTCCCCTATCATCGGCGCTTTCTCGCGAACATCCCCCTCTCCCGGCGATGCACCATTTGCAGCCGGTGTCTCCTCCGCTGTGTCACTCTCGCTCACCACCATCACGACATTTCCAAGGTTGTACGCCTCATTCAGGCGCAGAAAATCAGACACAATCCGCTCCCCGTTGAGGAAGATGCCATTGCTGGACTGATTATCCTGAATGATCAACTGCCCATTCTCGTACGAGAGAATGCAGTGCACCCGTGATAGGTGACTTTCGAGCGGTAACGAAATCTCGCAACTTTCATCGCGTCCAATGCAACAACGCATCCCCTCCTCCAGGGCAAACGCTCGCCTGGTGGTTTCACCCAGTGTACTGGTAACGGTGACTATGAGCATAATCTTATTTGGCTGCACCGGCGCCTCGCGCGCTGATGCTTTTTCATTCTAGCCCGTCAACGCAAAAAGTCAAATACAATCCGGTCGATTGCGTTAAAAAATCCAATCATCGCAGACACCCGCTCTTTGATCACAACATTGGCAATTTTGCCCATCGTAGGTTGCAGGTAGCAAACGTACTTCCTAACGCATTTGTCCCTGCTTCGCCAATCCCCGAATGATCTCACGCAGAAGCTCCACCTGATCCGGGGTTGGCAGGGTCCCATCCGGAAGAGTCATGGCATCCGTCAGTTGATCCAACAACTTTTTCATGTGCTCAATATTCATTTTCTGAGCCGTCTGAGGATTGAGTCCCCCTAAAATCTCGCTGAAATACGCCGGACCATCCGGGTAGAAAACAATCGCCGCCTGGTGCGCATCGAACTTTGCCGATATTGCCGCCGTGGCTGCTTCCAACGCACGCACCCAACCGCCCAACGCAATCAGATGCGCCAGATCCGGATCTCTCAATGCCGCAAATTCTGCATTCACATCCCCCTGCGTCGATGCCAAATTTTTCTTGAATTCGGCAATTTGCCCTTTTTCCGCATTCTCCAACAAACTGGCAGAATGAGCATTCATCCTGTCGCCGACACCAAGCGCCTTCCCATACCTCACCAACTCCAACGCAATTGGCTTAATGTCATTCATATGCCCACTACGCACCGCGATAAACCCATCTGCCATCAGATACCCCATCTCCATAGCCAGCTTCCCGGCCTCCGTCGACAGTTTCTCAGGACGTGATCTCAACACCAGCTCGTCAGGTATGGCGGGCAAATCATCCAATTGATTGAATATCTTGGAAATAGATGGGGCTGTATAGACATTGATCCCGAGCTCCTGGTTGCTCAGTGATTCATCCAACATCGAATCGTCCTTGAACATCGCCGGCACCTCCCCGGGCTTGCGCGTCTGACGGGTCTCCGGCGCTCCGTAGTCCGGCGTCCCGTCCTCTACCTCTTCCCCATTCGCCGCAGTCCCCGCAACCACGCCCCCTTCCGGCTCCGCGACGGACTTCTGCTCCTCCATCCCTCCACACACCACCCCCAGGGAGGCAATAACGGCTATCTGAGCTGCAACTTTCATGGTTTTGAAATTCTTTTTGTTGTACAAAATATGTGTTTTTTTGTCTTGACTCATATTTAAGTTTACCGTAACATGGTCGTACGTCAAGCTATTCTTAACGACTGACGCAAAAAAAAGGCGTTCACGTCCCCCATTCGTCCTCCCGGAATAGGAGGCACCGGTGGGTTTTATACGTCAGAACATAAGATAACCATTTTTCGAGGATTTAAGATGGAAAACGCCTGGTTTAACGTCGTGTGGCTGTTGGCCTACTTCGCCGTGCTGATTTGCATGTCGGGGTACGGTCTGCACCGGCTCGTGATGGTTGTCCTCTACCTAGTGCACCGTAAGGATATCCCCCGCCCCAAGCGGCAATGGGACGAACTTCCCGTGGTGACGGTGCAACTGCCGATGTTCAACGAGCGCTACGTGGTCGAGGGGCTTCTGCGCAAAGTGACCCAACTGGATTACCCGAAGGATAAGCTGGAAATTCAAGTACTTGACGACAGCACCGACGATACCTGTGACATTTGCCGCCAACAGGTGGATTTCTACAAAAAACAGGGATTTGATATCAAGTACCTGCACCGCACAGACCGCACAGGCTTCAAGGCCGGCGCACTGGAGGCTGCCAACATAACGGCTCGCGGAGAATTTCTGCTGATTCTGGACGCTGATTTCCGCCCGGAGCCGGATCTGCTGCGGACAGTGATGCCCTACTTCACCGATGAAAGGATAGCTCTGGTGCAGACTCGCTGGGGACATATCAACCGCGGCCACAACCTGCTCACGCGTTTGCAGAGTATCTTCCTGGATGGCCACTTCGCGCTGGAGCAAACCGTTCGAAACCGTTCGGGGCGCTTTTTCACTTTCAATGGTACCGCCGGTGTCTGGCGCAAGTCTGCCATCGCAGATTCCGGCGGCTGGCAGCATGACACCATTACCGAGGATATGGATCTCTCCTACCGCGCACAAATCCGCGGCTGGCGTTTCATTTACCTGAATGATTACGTCACTCCCGCTGAGTTGCCGGAGGACATCGATGGTTTCAAAACCCAGCAGCATCGCTGGACGAAAGGCTGTATCCAGGTATGCCGGAAGATGCTCGGCACCATCCTTCGTGCAGATATACCCCTCAAAGCTAAATTGGAGGCTTTCACTCACCTCACCTGCAATTATTCATACCTGGGCCTCATTCTGCTTTGCGTGCTGGTGATGCCTATCTGCACCGGGCTGGTAAAACCGACCGGAGAATGGGGATGGCAATCGCCGCGCATGATGCTGGTCACCTTTACCCTGTTCTTCTTCGCCACGGTAACTGTGTGCATGTTCTACGTGGCGGCGGAACTCATCGTGCGACCGAAGCGGTGGTGGGTTGTTTTTCCCCTGCTCATCCCATTGCTGGCTCTCGGCGTTGGTATGGCAGTGAATAATGCCAAAGCTGTTCTCGAAGGTATTTTCTCACGCTCTGTCGTCTTTGAGCGCACGCCGAAATTCGGCGAATCCGATCAGGGGAAACTCATGGTGGAGCAACGTGCCCGCGGTTACAAAGCTCTCAAATCCGGCATTGTCCCGGTTATTGAGTTGTTTTTCGGTGTTTTCTTCCTGTGCGTGGAAGGTGTCTCCTTGTACTACGGGATCACACAAGACCCCATCGGTATCCTCAATTTTCTACTGATGAGCCCATTCCTGGGCTTTTTCTACACGGGCGCCGGCTCTGCTCGGCGCGTTATCCAAGGCATGCTGCGCCGCCGCCGCGCCTCTGTCGCTGTAACTACAAACGGTTAACCAATATACTCGCTATATGTTCAATCGAAATAAGACGCTACTATGCCTCACTATCTGTCTGTTTTCCCTCGTTAGTTGCCGCCATATGGGGAAAGATGCTCCTCCCCGCGCCGTCGTGCGCGATGGAGTAGCTATAACTCTGCGTGACCAGAAACTCACCGTTATCCGCAAGGGTAAAAAAGTCAAGGACTATCGCATCTCCTCGTCCAAATTCGGCATGGGGAGCGGCAATGGTAGCCATTGCACCCCGCTCGGAATTCACGCCGTCTCTGCCAAAGTCGGTGAAGGACAACCCGCCGGCATGGTTTTCAAGGGTTGCCGCCCCACCGGCGAGGTGGTCTCGGCAAACTCGGGGCGTGATCCTATTGTCACCCGTGTCATTCAATTGGCCGGGTTGGAACCCTCCAACCGCAATTCTCACCACCGCCGTATCTACATCCACGGCACCCCGGAGGAGCGTCTCATCGGCCGCCCTGCTTCCTACGGTTGTATCCGCATGAAGAGTGCCGATGTGCTGGATCTCTATCCGTTGGTTTACCGCGGCATGCCTGTCGCTATTGAAACCTGTTCGCAGGCTACCTACCTCAAGGCGGAAAAGAAGGAAAATGTGCGTAGCGTCGTCATTCCTTCGAAGATTGTGGCAAATCTGCCCACCGAGAGAACGAGCACAGTGCGCCGTAGTAGCGTTAAACGCGCCAAACGTTCCTCGGCTCTGGCCTACAAACGTTCTCAGAAGCCCCTCAAGCAGCGTCTGAGTTCTCGAACTGCCAGGAAACGTTACACGAGACGTCGTGCATCAAATTAATGCAATATAGGTTATGATGGAGGTTCTGCGTACAGTGGGTATCATCGTTCTGGTGATTTTCTTGTTCAACTTCATGATTTTCTTCCATGAGTTGGGACATTTCCTCGCGGGAAAGTGGCGCGGAGCCTACATCGACCGCTTCCAAATCTGGTTCGGCCGCCCCATCTGGAAGAAAAAAATTAAGGGTGTCCTCTGGGGTATCGGCTGGATCCCCGCCGGCGGATTTGTCTCCCTCCCTCAGCTGGAAAGCATGGAAGGCATCGAGGGCAAGGCCGATCTCCCGGCCGACATCACTCCCCTCAAACCGCTCGACAAGGTAATCATCGCTGCGGCGGGTCCGCTCTTTTCCCTGCTGCTGGCGTATATTTTTGCCGTGGTGGTATGGGGCATCGGCAAACCTGCAACCGAGCTGCCGGGCACGCGTGTAGGCTACGTGCAACCCGGATCTCCGGCAGCCGTCGCCGGTTTGTTGCCCGGCGATGAGATTCTCGCCGTGGATGGGAAACCTGTCACCAAGTGGTCCTCGGGCATGGAAGGCGTGCGCGAACTCATCGCCCTGAGCGAACACCCTACCATTGAACTCACCGTGCGACGCCCGGGATCCCCCGAATCTTTCAAGCTAAATTGCGGGTACACCCAGGCTGAAACCAAGTGGTGGCAGCGTGCCGCTATGCGTCGCGCAGGCATCGCGCCTGCCATGCCTGCCGTTGTCGGCGGGGTCATTCCCGGCTCTCCGGCCGCAAAAGCGGGCATCCTCCCGGGTCAGCGCGTCACGCATCTGGATGACTCTCCCCTCTATGCCCCCATGCTCCTGCAGGAGAAGGCCTCAAAGGGCAATCCCGTCCGGCTTACTCTTGCCGCCCCGGAGACAAAAGTATCGCTGGTCGCTGAACTTCCTGCCAACTGGAAGGGAATCCCCGGTGCAGAGCCCATCCTCGGCATACTCTGGGCAAATCCCCTGGGCTCCATCCGCATGGAGCATCCTTCGCCGCAAAGCCAAGTGAATATGAGCGTGCGCTGGATGAAAGATACTTTTGAAAAACTCTGCTCCCCGGGCAGTAGCGTATCAGTGGAGCACCTCTCCGGTCCCGTCGGTATCGTTTCGTACTTTTACAAGATGATGGAAACCGGCGGAGACGCAGGTCTGCGCCTGGTGCTCTGGTTTGCCGTGGTGTTGAATGTGAACTTGGCCATCCTGAACATCCTTCCTCTGCCCGTGGTGGATGGGGGGCATGTGATACTCGGCATCATCGAGGCCATCCGCCGCAAACCTGTGAGCGGTCAATTCCTCAACTGGATTTTCTCTGCCTTCATCTTCCTACTCCTGGCTCTTTTCCTTTTCATCACCTTCAAAGATGTCGGCGATCTCTTCGACGGCAATACCCCTGAAGATGCTCGTCAGGAGCTCCCCGCCCCGGAATTCTGATTGCATTCCCTACCAAGGCAAACGCATTTGCGGAGAAGTTAATCAACAGAGAAAACTCGCGCGCAAGCGCGGGAACTCCCCAAATCGTACATCGTACCTCGTACATCGTACATAGGCGGACCTTGTCTGCCTCCGTCGCTTTCTAACTATTTCCGCGCATGATTTCAAAATTCCGCTTCGCATCTGCTTCGCCAAACTCGCGCGCAAGCGCGGGAACTCTCCAAATCGTACATCGAAAATCGTACATCGTACATAGGCAGGCCCCGTCTGCCACCGCCTTCCCGCCGCTTTGTAACTACGTCCGATGGTTGCTCCTTCATTCCTCCATCGCACCTGCTCCGCCAAACTCGCGCGCAAGCGCGGGAACTCCCCAAATCGTACATCGAAAATCGTACATCGTACATAGGCGCCGCCAGGCGCCACCGTCGTACATAGGCAAACGCATTTCCTAATGCGTTTGCCTTGTTTTACCTCGTGCGCCTGTAAGCTCCATCCCCGACGGATAGCACCTCTACTCGTACGCGTGTCAACCCGTGATGATGAAACTGTAGCTTGTGCGCCACGGCTGTGCTCACGTCAATAACACGCCCGGCAATGTACGGTCCTCGGTCAGCGATGCGCACCGTGCAACTCCGTCCATTAGAAAGATTCGTCACACGCGCCGTACAAGGCAGAGGCAGGGTGCGGTGTGCCGCGTAATAATCCCCGCGATAAAGTCGCTCTCCAATAGCTCCGCGCGCTCCATCTGCCTCGTAGTGCGAGGCGACACCAACAACGTCGTACCGTAGCGCCTGCTCGATCGTCATCGGCACAAAGCGCATTCCTTTAAGCGTGTACGGCGCCATTTTATAGCCCCGGTAAGATGGCGCCTGGTGGTGCGATTGACAAGCGCTCAACACAAGCGCCAGCGCCACCATGCTTTTCCGCAACATCTTCATCCCCTCCCCGCGGCTCTCTTTTCCCGTTTACATACACATGCCACCGTCGCACACAATCACCTGTCCCGTGATGTAGCGTGCTTCATCCGACGCCAGGAAAAGAGCGCAGTTGGCAATATCTTCCGGCTTGCCCATTTCTCCCAGAGGGATTCGTGCCATAATGGCCTCCCGTGCCTTCTCCGGAATAGCGTCTGTCATCTCCGTGCCGATAAAGCCCGGTGCAATCGCATTGCATGTCACTTTGCGCCCGGCCAGCTCCTGCGCCAACGATTTCGTAAAACCTATAATTCCAGCTTTGGAGGCCGCGTAATTCGCCTGCCCGGCGTTCCCGCAGATGCCGACGATAGAACTCATGTTGATAATGCGTGGCGCCGGACTCTTCATAAGCGTGCGCTGCAACGCCTTGGTAAAGAGAAATGCGCTCTTGAGGTTGGTCATCAAAACGGCCTCCCAATCTTCTTCCTTCATGCGCATCAGCAGCCCGTCGCGAGTGATTCCGGCGTTATTGACGAGAATGTCAATAGTCGGATACTCCGCCAGAATACCCTTCACACAACTTTCCACAGCCGCAGCATCCGACACATCGCAGGGAAACGCCTTGCAACTCCCCGCCACATCAGCATTGATTTTCTCCGCTGCCGCCGCGCAGGAGGCCGGATTGCGCGAGATGAGAACCACCTGAGCCCCCTCTTTCGCGAATCGTTCGGCGATGGCATACCCTATGCCGCGCCCGGCCCCTGTCACCACAGCTGTTTTTCCTGCAAGTCGCTTCATACTCCTCTATTTTAACAAGTACTTCTCACACTGTCAAGAGATCCCAAATTCTCGTAGGGGCAAACCGGCAGGGTGGCGCCAATAAGTTAACGTACGATGTTGATAACGTGCGCGTTGTACATTCTTTTCGAATTATATTAATGTACGCGAGAGCCTCTTTCTTCATTAGAAGTTGAACTTGAAGCCCACTGTGGCATTGAAGTCGAAGAAAGAGGAGCGCAGTTCCGCTCCGGCATCCAGGAA
>CANQJI010000047.1 GCA_947624205.1 uncultured Akkermansia sp.
TCGAGGAATCCCGTTGAGGTTTTCCCTCCCACTTCTCAGATTATACCACCTCGGGTTAATAGTGTACGATGTACGATTTTCGATGTACGATTTGGGGAGTTCGGCGGCTACGCCGCGAGTTTTGCGCCTAGCGGCGCCCGGTGGCAGACAGGGTCTGCCTATGTACGATTTACGATTTACGATGTACGATTTGAATTATAGCGCGCCAGAGGCGCGGGAATTTGGCAGAGTAAGTGCGGATGGACAACGCGGATGCGTTGCCCCGATAGGGGCGAACCGCCGATGGGGCGGCGGTGAGTCAATTTGGGGAGTTCGCGCGCTGTGCGGCGCGGATTTTTTACTTCCAGGAGCGGATATTGGTGACGTTGTCGGAGTTGTCGTCCTGGTCATTTTTGGCGTCGCCGAGGGCATCAGCGCCGAGGGAATAGATATCGAAATCCGGGTTGATGCCTTCGCCATGTTTTCTGGACTGGGCGTCTCTCAATTCAAAACCGAGGCGGTAGCGGAATGTGCCTCCCCAGGGATCAAAAATCACAAAGACCTTTTTCTTCTTCCGTCTTCCGGGGAGTTTGACCGCTTTTTTCATGACGGGGATACCATTGCTGACTTCTTCCCTGTTCTTGTTATTTTCACTGATGGCAAAGCTATCGCAGTACGGGGCGAAAGGCTGGCCCGTCTTTTTATCGAGGTCCGGTTCTCCATCATTATCGGCATCACAGTTCAGGGCAGAGTAGAGGACGTGCGAGCTCCATTCACTGCCATCTCCTCCCGGGAGCATGTCGGCGAAATCGGTGCGGTAGGCATTCATGGCAGCCTCCAGTTGAGCGACCTGGATTTCAGCTGTCTTGTTCATCTCGCGGTTATTGAGCATGCCAACGGCTTGCCAAGTCATGGTTCCGAGGACGGCGAGGATGGCGATGACAACGAACACCTCAACGAGGGTGAAGCCACGCAGGGAAGAAACGGATGAAGGATGAAGTTTCATACGGGAAAAGGGATGACAGGACAAAAACCCCGCGGGGACAGCGCCCCGCGCCGGGCTTCGGGCGCACAACGCCGGGGATCCAGGGCAAACGCATTAGAAAATGCGTTTGCTATGTACGATTTACGAGGTACGATGTACGATTTATTCATAATGTGCGCGTTGCGCAGATTTTTTTCGGATCATTAATGTATGCTGAGATCCCTTTAGATCCATCAGCATGATGACCGCTTGTTGTCATAACTTTTGATGCGTATTAACGGTAATATCAGTCAATAAGGGCATTCCTCTGTTGATCAACTTCTTCTCAAATGCGTTTGCCGTGGCCGGGGATCAGACATTCTTGATAATTTCCATCATGGGCATGAACATGGCGAGCACGATACTGCCGACCACAGCGGCGAGGCCCACGATCATGAGAGGCTCCAGCATGGCTGTGAGGGCGGTGACGGAGTTGTCCACCTCTTCGTCGTACACGTCTGCTATGCGCATGAGCATATCCGGGAGGCGACCGGTCTCCTCACCCACATCCACCATGGAGAGAACCATGGGCGGGAAAATATTGCTGGTGGTCATGGGAGTGACGATGGATTCACCCTCGCGCACGGCGTCATGAACCTTGGTGACGGCGTCTGCCACGATAACATTGCCGGCGGTGTCGCGGGTGATGTTGAGGGCCTGCAGGATGGGAACGCCGGAGGAAACGAGAGTGCCGAAAGTACGGGAGAAACGCGCGACGGCGTTGACCTGGTTGAGGTGCCCGATCTTAGGAATCTTCAGCATGAAAGAATCCACGATGCGACCGCCCTTCGGCGTACGGCGCCAGAGGGTCAGGAAGATGATGAGGGCGACGGCGATGACAATGGCGAGGAAAGCATTGGGGACGAAGGGAACAACATCCATCGCCATGCAGTTATCCGAGAAGTTGAAAACAAACTGAGAGAAGGAGGGGAGCTCCATGTTCTGCCCCTCAAACATCTGCTTGAACTTCGGCACGATAACGAGCATGAGGAAGACAAGGATGCCGATGGCGATGACCATGATGATCATGGGGTACACCATGGCGGAAACAATTTTGCCGCGCAACTTGCCGGCTTTCTCCTGGTACTCGGCAAGACGCTTGAGCACGACCTCCAGCACGCCACCGATTTCACCGGCCTTCACCATATTCACGAAGAGGCGGTTGAAGAGCTTTGGGAAAGAGGCGAGAGCATCGGAGAAGGTGGAACCGCCCTGGACGGCATCTGCGAGAGCGCCGATTGTGGCGCGGAGGTTGGGATTCGACTCCTGCTTATTGAGCACTTGCAAACTCTGCAGAAGGGGCAGACCCGCATCAATCAGCGTAGCGAGCTGGCGCGTGAAAATCATGAGTTCTCTCTGTTTCACGCCGCCGCCGGCTTTACCCTTGCCCTGCCGCTTTCCGGACTTGGGTTTCTTGTCGGAGGCATCCCGATTTTTTTCTGTTCGGGAAGAAGAGGAAGCAGAGCTTGCCTCCACACATTCGCGCACGAGGAGCCCCTGCGCACGCACCATTTCCATGGCCGCTATCTTGTTATCAGCCGAAACGACCCCGGTTTTTTCTGCGCCGTTTTGATCGAGCGCGGTATATTTGAAATCAGGCATATGAGGAATTGAATAATTTGAAGAGGATAGAGAGAATATTCAGTGATACAGCAGATGGGGAAATCACGTGTAGCGGAGAACTTCCTCGATGGTGGTATTGCCATCGAAGATGTTCCGGATGCCATCCTCGCGCAGGGTATGCATGCCAAGCTCAATGGCTTTCTGCTTGAGGGTGACGGATGGGACGTTTTTAGTGATGAGCTCTTTGATGGGGTCAGAGCAATGGAGCAGCTCGTGGATGCCTTTGCGTCCCTTGTAGCCGGTATTGCCGCACTTATCGCAGCGGGAACCGGTGAAGAACTGCTGGGAGGCAATGAGCTCCGGGCTGATGTCAAGCTGGTGCAGAAGGGAGGAGGACGGCGTGTACGGGATTTTGCAGTACGGGCAGATTGTGCGCACGAGACGCTGTGCCAGCACGCCGAGCATCGTGGCAGCCAGCAGGAAGGGCTGCACCCCCATATCGATGAAACGCGTGACGGCGCCGGCAGCATCATTCGTGTGCAGGGTAGAGAGCACCAAGTGCCCGGTCAGCGCCGCCTGCACGGCAATCTGGGCGGTGTCCGTGTCACGAATTTCCCCGACGAGGATACGATCCGGATCCTGGCGCAGGAAAGCGCGCAGCACACGGGGGAACGTGACGCCGATCCCCTCGTTGATGGGAATCTGCACGATGCCGTCAATATCGTACTCTACGGGATCCTCGGCGGTGAGTATCTTGGTGTCCTCGGTGTTGATGGCACGCAATGCGGCGTAGAGGGTTGTCGTCTTGCCGGAGCCAGTGGGGCCGGTGACGACGAAGATGCCGTTGGGCATATTGACGGTATCGAGGATATACTCATGCAGAGCAGGCGAGAGGTTCAGGTTGTTGAGATCGAGGCTCACGCTGTTGCGATCCAGCACACGCAGCACCACTGATTCACCGTGCTGGGTGGGCAGGGAGTTCACACGCATATCCACGCTTCTTTCTCCCACGCGCATCATGATGCGACCATCCTGGGGCACGCGGTGCTCGGCGATATCCATGCCGGCCATAACCTTGACGCGCGAGATGATGGGGGGAGCGAGGTGGATAGGAGGCGGAGCCATCTCGTACAGGGCGCCATCCACGCGGTAGCGGATCTTGAACTCGTGCTCAAAGGGCTCCAGATGGATATCTGAGGCTTTTTCCTTGATGGCCTGAGTGATGACGAGGTTGACAAATTTGATGATGGGGGCGGAGCTGGCTTCCTCGGAACCATCGATGCTGTTGATGCTCATGGAGGCGAGATCCTTCATGAGATCATCCATGGCAGCCTCTGTTCCGCCGTAATATTCCATGACGCGAGCACGCACCTCGTAATCCGCCGCCACGTAGAGGTAGATATCCTTGCCGGTGATGATGCGCAGGTCATCAATAGTCTGCGGATCCAGGGGATCTTCGAGGCAGACATAGAGCCCCTCACCCTCGCGGTAGGTGATGGGCAGGGCGCCGTGCATGCGCGCCTGAGCCGCCGGAATCATGGCGAGGAGCTCCGGAGTGGGCGTGAAGTCTTTCAGGGAGATGTAAGTAGCGCCGATCTCTGTGGCGATGACGCTCCAAAAGTCCTCCGGGGAGGGGACGACGCCGAAGTCCATGAGCATCTCCCAGATTTCCTTGCCGCTGTTGGAGAGCTCCTCCAGGATATCCTTGGAGAGTGCGCGGTCAATAAGGCCGGCATTGATGAAAACCTCGAGTACTTGTTGGTTATCCATGGCGCTGCGGGAGAGGTGGTGGGGGTCTGAGTGAAGGGCGGCATTAACTGGCGTCGCCGGTGGTGACATGGATGACTTCATCCGCCGAAGTGCGGCCGGCGAGAACCTTGCGGATGCCGTCTTCGCGCAGGGTACGCATGCCGAGTTCGCGAGCCCGCTTGCGCAGTTGCGCAGAGGAGAGATCCGAGTTGATGAGCTCGCGCACGTCATCACTCACCTCGAAGATTTCGAAAATACCCATACGCCCTTTCATGCCTTTGCCACGGCATTTCTCACACCCGCCGGGACGCGGGACTTTCACGATGCGATCCTGTTCAATGCCGAGTATTTGCGATTGCCTGGCGGTGAGCGAGCCGTCGATTTTGCAATTGCTGCAGAGGCAACGGCAGAGACGCTGAGCCATGATTGCACGCACGGCAGAGGCGATGAGGAAGCGATCGACCCCCATGTCCTCAAGTCGAGCCACAGATGAGGGGGCATCATTGGTATGGAGGGTGGAGAGCACCAGGTGACCGGTCATAGCCGCCTGGATGGCAATGGCCGCAGTCTCGCCGTCGCGAATTTCCCCGATCATGATGATGTTGGGGGCCTGGCGGAGCATGGCTCGCAGAGCGGCGGCGAAGGTCATTCCGATATCACTGCGGATCATGACCTGGTTGATGCCCGCCAACTCGTACTCCACGGGATCTTCAGCCGTGATGATTTTCTTATCCGGTCGGTTCAGGTGGTTCAGACAGGCGTACAGAGTCGTCGTCTTGCCCGACCCCGTCGGCCCCGTTACCAGGATCACGCCATCGGGAAGGGTAACCAGGCGGTCGAAGGTAGCTTCATCGTCGGAAAGGAATCCGAGCTGCGGGAGCCCCAGCGCCAGCGCGGATTTATCCAGAATACGCATGACGACGGATTCGCCGTGGTTGGAAGGGACAGTGCTGACACGCAGATCGATATGCACGCCGTCCCTGAGATCCAGCTCAATGCGACCGTCCTGGGGCACACGTTTTTCAGCGATGCTCATGGTGTTGCTCATCACCTTGATACGCGCCACGATGGAGCCGAGAAGTTTCTTGGGGTGCGTAGCCACCTCGACAAGACGACCATCCACACGGCAGCGGACGCGGACACGATCCTCCATCGGCTCAATGTGGATATCGGATGCCCGCATGGCGTGAGCTTCATTGAACATCTCGTCGATGAGCGCCACGATGGGGGATTCATCCCCTTCCTTTGCCTCTTTCTTCTCCGGGTAATATTTGTCGATCGCCCTGGCGAGGGTATCCTCCGCCGCCACGAAAAACGAGATATCCCGCCCCAAAAGCTGCGGCAGACTGTCGAGAGTCTCCATTGCGAACGGATCAGCAATGGCAACCTGCAGCGAGAGACCGTCGTCCCCGATGGGGAGAAAATTCAAGCGCCGAACCAGGTCGGCACTCACCTGCGCCAGGATGCCCGGATCAACCTCGAAGGAACTCAGATCGACGAAGTCCAGTCCGGAGCTGCCGGCGGCGACTTGAGCGATGTAATCCCGAGAGAGCAAACCGTCTTGCACGATCTTGTCGATGACACTCTCAGTCGGTCCTATCTCTGCACGGATATTCTCGGGGGCGGAAGGATCCAGAGCCCCGGCCTCTACGAGGAGCTCTAAAAGATATTGTTCGTTGGAGTACACAGATAAGGAGAGTTAAGGGACGTTGTGGCGCGTGCAGGATGGGTTTCCCCAACGCATTTCGCATTCTACTCAAAACGAAAAACTAAGTCAATCAATTTCTACGCGGTACGCAAGAAATTCAGACGGGAAGAAACAGAAAAAACGCTTCGGGCGAACTCTTTTGTTGCGTTCTGCTTCCCCGTGGTGTAACATACTAGGCACAAGATTTACTTTTCTCTCTATGGCCGCGCCATTACTCAAGAAGACCTCGGCAGCCGTGCCCTCCCTGCGTTTGAAGGCATCCGGAACTGCGCCCCTCACGACCCCACATTTGAAAAATGCCGGTGGGAAACCCATCGTCCCCAAAAAGCCAGCTCCGCTTGCCAGAAGCAAGCCGAAAGAAGAAAAACCTGCAGACCCCGGGCCGACGGAGTCCGCAGCGACTGCTACCGCCGTTCCTGTGCAGGAGGCGGCTGCTGTACCTGCGTCCGAGGTAGAGGGAGCGAATTCGATCCCGACGCCGGAAGCGACTGCTGTACCTGAGACGGCGCCTGCGCCGGGGGAGGACAAAGCGGCAGAGGAAACTCCGGCGGAACAAGCCCCGGAGGCAGCTGATTCCGCGGAGGATGCCGCTGCGGCGGCTGCTCTGGCTGAACACGAGCGCCAGATGGCCGAATACAACCGGCAGATGGAGGAGTACAACCGGCAGATGGAGGAATATAACCGGCAGGTGGAGGAATACAACAGGCGAGTTGCAGAAATGCAGCAACAAGCGACTGCCGAACCCCCGGCTGCACAGACCGAAACTCCCGCAGTTGCACCGACGCCGGCTGTTGAAAGCACGGCTACACCGGCACCTGCTGCCGGCGTAGCTTTGAAGCCGGCGGGTGGATTAAAACCGGCACGGGCAAAGACAGGATTAGCAAAACCGGCAGGAGCAAAGGCAGGACTTGCCGGGGCTTCTGCGGCAAAACTGACCGGCGCAAAACCGGCGTCTGCCGGAATCTCCGCGAAGGCAGTTGCGAAACCCGGCGCGGTGGCGGCTCCGGAACCCCCTGCTGAGGGGACGCCGCAGGGAGAAGAATCGACGCCGGCGACGGGCGTTTCCTCTGTGGATGAGGCCTATCTGGAGCAGCTCCGAAGGAGCGCGGAGAGACCCTCCATCTGGAAACGCAAGGGCTTTTGGGTGGCGGTAGGGGTCTTCGTCGCATTTGTCGGCGTTTGCGGGTGGAAGGTGATGCAGGAAAATGCCATCAAGAGCCGCGCCGAAGCTCGTCATGCCCGCATCATGGCACTGCTGAAACGCGCTCAGAAGATCAACATGAGTGGCGTGGAAAGCCTCGCGGACGCCAAGAAGAAAAATGTGGACGTGCACTGCAGCGAGCAGGACGCCATGTTTCTCATGGACGTGGTGGTGAACCCCAATATGCAGGATGAAAAAGGGAAGCCCATGCTGGGAGGGGATCCGGAGGGAGTGGCGAAGCTGGCATGTCTTCTGCTCGGCATCACGGCCGAGGAAAATGCCGAGTCTGCCAAGAAGATATTCACCCGACTGGAGAAAGAGGTCAAGGAGATCAAGCCTTCCCTCTATCGCTGGTTGATTCAACGGCTGGCTGTGGCGGATATCAAAGATGTGAATGCCAAGCTACTGCATCTCACCGAGGTGGTGTCGAAAATGCCGGTGAAGGGATTTCGGAATCGCGACGAGATACTTTCATACATTTGGGAGACGATGGGACTGCGAGTCACGGAAAAAGACGTGCCGATGATAGCGGATCTGCTCAAGGATCCGGAGATGAGCCCCATGCTCGCAAAGACGCTTTCGCGATGCCTGAGCAATGTGCTGGATCTGATGGATGACCCTGCGAAGAAGAAGGAGCTGGGAGACAGGATATTCGACCTTATTCCCGAATCTCGCCGCGCCGCAATGGCGCCGGCTCTGGCGAGTGCGTGCTCTCCCAAGGCACTCGCTTACTACAAGCAGGAGGCGCAGGATCCTGCGAAGTGGCGTCAGGTGGCCGATTTCTTTGCGAATTTTCAGGATGACAGTGTCGTCGACTACCTGGTTAATGAACTCAAACCCAAAGCAGCCGGCGATGCGAAGAAAGAAAAGCAGGTGCAGTCGATGCTCGAGTCCGTGGTGTGTCAAAATCGGGATCGTAAACCCGAGGATGCCAGGAAACTTGTGAGCATGGTTTACGGAAAAATCGACGCCGATACGAGTGAATGGGATGATGTCAATGCCAAGACGGATCCGGACTCGGCCGAATTTGTCGGTGAGAATTCCCCGCAGTATGCGGAATTGATGAAGAAACGGGAGGAGATGGAGAATATCCGCAAGCAGAAGATTGCGTTCGTCCGCGCCATGGGTGGCATGTTTGACTGGCCGTGGGTGGTGCAGTACCTCCAGGAACTCGAAAAGAAAGAGCAGGATGGACAGCTTCTCAGCGAGATCCACCACTCCCTCAATCAAGTGGTGCTCAACCGTGAGAACGACAAAAATCTCCGCGAGAAATACAAGCAGCGCACGGGCGGCAAATAACCGCAGCGAAAGACACCCCGAGCAGCCGCGGGGCGGCTGCTTATGTACGAAGTACGACGGTGGCAGACGGGGTCTGCCCATGTACGAAGTACGATGTACGATGTACGATTTGGGAAATTCGCGTGCTTGCGCGCGAGGGTGGCGAAGCAGGTGCGATGGAGGAATGGAGGAGCAACCATCGGGCGTAGTTAGAAAGCGGCGGAGGCGGTGGCGCCTGGCGGCGCCTATGTACGATGTACGATGTACGATGTACGATTTGGGGAATTCGGCGGCTACGCCGCGGGTTTGGCGCCTACGTACGATGTACGGTGTACGACGGTGGCGCCCGGTGGCGCCTATGTACGATGTACGATTTGGGAAATTCGCGTGCTTGCGCGGGAATTTGGCAAAGAGCGCTTGCCGGCATGATTTATGATGCGTACAGATATGGATATCAGTCAATGAGGGCATTTGCTCTGTTGATTGACTTCCATCAAATGCGGTTGCCCTGCTGAGGCGGGCGTCCGCTTGCTATTGCCGCATCATCAGCGCAGAGTGTGGCGGAATGTGTCGCTCGGCTTGAGCGATGCGATAAACTGCACGAGTAGCTCGATAGTGTTCACCACGTCTGACAGATCTGCCGTCTCCACCGGGCTGTGCATATAGCGCAGGGGCAGGGAAAGATTGGTGGTGGGGATGCCGCCACGCGAGCGGAAGATGGAGTCGGTATTTGTTCCCGTGGTACGACCGGAAGTTTCGCGCTGCAGGGGAATATTTTTCTCGTCTGCGAGGGTCTCAAGACGCGCATTGATAGAGGGATGGCACGCGGGACCGATGCAGAGGCAGGGGCCCAGACCGAGTTTCACCTCTCCGTAACGCGTGGCTGAGAGTCCGGGGGTATCAGTGGCATGGGTGACATCCAGGCAGATGGCGGCATCCGGGTTCAGCCGGTAGGTGACCATTTCTGCTCCGATGCAGCCGACTTCTTCCTGGACGCTGTTGGCAAAGACGATATTCCAGGAGGGGTGAATTTTGCGCTCGTGAAGTGTGCGAGCCACTTCGGCAGTGATGAAGCCGCAGAGCCTGTCGTCCAGCGCGCGGCAGACGAGGCGGGAATTGAGCATGAGAGGCTCATCGCAATACACGGCGCGATCGCCCACGCGCAACCCCATTTCCTCTACCTCCTTGCGCGAGGTGCAACCGAAATCCACGTAAAGCTCCCAGAGTTTAGGCGCCTTTTCGAGATCTTCGCGGATATGGATGGCGGTGTTGCCGATGACACCCATTACCTCGCCCTTCCTGCCGAAGAAACGGAGGCGGCGGCCGCGGGCAATGGCGACATCGCTGCCGCCGAGGCGTTCTACGTAGGCGAAGCCGTCGTCGGTGATATGGCGGATGGAGAAGCCGATTTCATCGGCGTGGGCGTCCAGCATGAGGGAGGGAGCATCTTTTCTCCTACTCTTCAGCGTGGCCCAGGTCGAGCCATAGGCATCGCATTCCTGACTCGTGGTATACGGTGCAATGTAGGACGCCCAGAGACGCTGCGCCTGGATTTCCATACCCGTGGGGGAAGGGGTGCGCAGGAGTGCGTGCAGGAATTGAACAGATTGATCAGTCATTTTTCTTATGGGATTGGGTTAGATGTTTTTGTATGCGATATCACGGCGGCGTTGTAGGCCGTCGAAGTTGATTTTATCCGCTTCGTGGTGAGCGGTTGTACGGGCGTCATCCAGAGTGTCACCGGTTGCGACGACAGCCAACACGCGCCCGCCTGCCGTTTGCCAGGTGTCGCCCATGCGCCTGGTGCCACAGTGGAAGATGCGGGCCTGCGCCTTGTCCAGTCCGGAGATGACATCACCGCTGTGGGAGGAAGCGGGGTAGCCAGCGGAGGCGAGGATACAGCAGACGCTCCAGCCTTCCGAAAAAGTGATGAGTTCGGGTTTGAAATCACCCTGCGCGCCGGCGAGGCAGAAGCTCGCCAGATCTCCACGCAGCAAGGGCATGACGGCTTCACATTCCGGGTCACCAAAGCGGCAGTTGTACTCGATTACCTTCGGGCCGTGCGGTGTGAGCATCAGACCAAAATACAGGAACCCGCGGTAGGGAAGACCATCCTTCCTGAGGCCTGCCACAGTGGGAGCTACGATTGTTTTCTCGATCACCTCCATCGTGGCAGCGTCTGCGAGCTGTCGCGACGCCACAGCGCCCATTCCTCCGGTGTTCGGACCTTCGTCACCATCCTTGAGTCGCTTGTAGTCGCGCGCCGGGCAGAGGATGAGATAGCGCTCATCGCAGATCGCGGCGAAGATGGAAATTTCCGGACCGGTGAGGAATTCCTCCACGAGGAGGCGTCCCTCTCCAAAGCGTTTTTGTTCGAAAATCTCAGCGAGGAAGGCCTCTGCACTCGCGGCATCCGGGCAGACAGCTACGCCCTTGCCCGCCGCCAGACCGTCGAACTTCAGCACGGTGGGGTATTGTCCGCCGATGGCCGCACGAGCCTCTTCGATGTTACTCACCGCCTGCGCTCGCCCGGTCGGGATGCCGTGGCGCATCAAAAATTGTTTGGCGAATTCCTTGGAAGCTTCCAATTGTGCGCTTTCCTTACGCGGTCCCCAGCATGGGATGCCTGCTGCGGAGCAGAGATTGGACAAGCCTTCATCTTTCACGAGGTAGCTCTCTTCTCCCGCGACGCAGAGATCGATCTTTTGATCCTTCATCCATCCGATAAGATCATGCAGGTTGCTGACAGGGATGGGCTGAGCTGTTTGGAAGATGGCATCGCTGCCGGGAAAAGAGAAGAGCTGAGGCTGGACAGGAGAGGCAGCAAGCGTTTCGATGAGCGCTTGCTCGCGTCCGCCTTTTCCGATGACGGCAATTTTCATAGCGCCGCACATGGTAGCAAACCTACGCCCTTCTTGCAACACCTTTTGCAATTTGCGGTTGACGCGCTACCAGTGGGGCGGGGCGGGGCAAACGCATTTGGAAATGCGTTTGCCTATGTACGATGTACGATTTTCGATGTACGATTTGAGGAGTTCCCGCGCTTGCGCGCGAGGGTGGCGAAGCGGGTGCGACGGAGGAATGGAGGAGCAGTCATCGGACGTAGTTGGAAAGCGGCGGTAGTGCCTGGCGGCGCCTATGTACGATGTGGGAAATTCGCGTGCTTGCGCGGGAATTTGGCGAAGGACGCTGGTTGTCATGATTTATGATGCGTATAAATATGGATATCAGTCAATGAGGGCATTTGCTCTGTTGATTGACTTCCCTCAAATGCGGTCGCACTGGCGCTACCCCAGCTCTCGGGAAAAATCGAATCTTGAGGATAGGGCATGCCTATCCGGGAAGGAGGATATGTGTGCAAGCGGAAAGTGCATGTAAATGCTCATTCAGATTTTTCGTTTCCAAAAAAGCTTGCAAGAATCAGTGGAGTCGTGTAGAATCCGCCGCAACACCGCCGGTTTAGCTCAGTGGTAGAGCTCCCGATTTGTAATCGGATGGTCGTCAGTTCGAATCTGACAACCGGCTTGAAAGGCGGTGGCGGCGAGAACGCCGCCTATGTACGATGTACGATTTTCGATGTACGATTTGGGGAGTTCGCGCGCTTGTGCGCGAGTTTGGCGGAGCAGGTGCGATGGAGGAATGAAGGAGCAACCATCGGACGTAGTTAGAAAGCGGCGGGGGGCGGTGGCGGCGAGAACGCCGCCTATGTACGATTTACGAAGTACGATGTACGATTTGGGGAGTTCGCGCGCTTGCGCGCGAGTTTGGCGGAGCAGGTGCGATGGAGGGATGAAGGAGCAACCATCGGACGTAGTTAGAAAGCGGCGGGGGGCGGTGGCGGCGGGACGCCGCCTATGTACGATGTACGATTTTCGATGTACAACACGCACGACGGCCCCGATGAAGGCGCACGCGCAGCGGGCGGTAAGTGCGGATGGACAACGCGGATGCGTTGCCCGCAGGGCGAACTGGCAGGGCGGTGCCAGTGAGTCAATTTGAGGAATTCGTCGGCTACTCCGCGAGTTTGGCGGCTAGCGCCGCCTATGTACGATGTACGATGTGGGAAATTCGCGTGCTTGCGCGGGAATTTGGCGAAGAACGCTGGTTGTCATGATTTATGATGCGTATAGACGTGGATATCAGTCAATAAGGGTATTCCTTTGTTGATTAACTTCTCCTCAAATACGTTTGCCGTGGTTTGAGGGGAGAGTTACCGTTGCTGATGTTGAGCGCGGCGTTTGAGTTCTTCCTGCTGCAATTCAGCCATGCGTTCGAAGAAGCCTTTTTTCCTCTTGCGGTCAGCCGGATCCGCCTTTTTGAGCTCCGGCTGAGGCAGACGCCGGACGATCCAGGTCTGCACGATGGAGATGAGGTTGGTGGTAGTCCAGTACAGAGCCAGGGCGCTGGGGTAGGTGTAGCAGAAGGCGAAGAAGAACAGAGGCATGAGGCGAATGATGCGCTGCTGCATGGGGTCACCGCCTACTTGCGGAGTCATGCGCATTTGCAGGATCATGGTGATTGCCATGATGATGGGCAGAACGTTGATGGGGATGTTCCATCCCAACAGGGGAAGAGTAGCCACCGTATCCATCTGCGAAAGGTCGGTGACCCAGCCGATAAAGGGAGCGCCGCGGAATTCCGCCGCCGTCTGCAGCACGTAGAAGAAGGAGAAGAAGATGGGGATTTGCAGGAACATCGGCAGGCAGCCGCCCATGGGGGAGATGTTGTACTCGCGGTAAAGCTTGATCATCTCCTGGCTGGCCTTTTGCTGGTTATTGGCATATTTCTGGCGTATCTCCTGCACTTTGGGCTGCAAGAGGCTCATGCTCTTCATGCTGGTGTAGCTCTTGCGGTAGAGAGGCCATATGATCAGACGCACCACGAAGGTCATGGCGACAATTGCCCAGCCCCAGTTGCCGAACCAACGGTAGAAGACGTTGATCAGGTAATTCATGGGGTAGCTGATGACATGGAATACCCCGTAGTCCATGATGTAATCAATCTTGGGGAATTCCTTCGTAAGATCGCTGAGCATGAGATTGAGCTTCGGACCGGTGAAGAGGTCATACTCGAGCGTCTTGCTGCCGCCGGCCTGTTGATCTGTGGCGGCTGCCAGAGTGAAGGAGGGAACGCCTATGGCGGCTTCCACACCTGTGACATCCGGTTTGTCGCCACCGGGAACCTGCAGACCCGCCACCGGAGCAGCGTAATAGGAACTCACCGGCTCACCCTGCACCGGGCGCAGCAGGGTGGCGTAGTACTGGTTCATCACGCCCACCCAACCGATCGTGTCGCAATTTGTGTCGAAGATGCGCGCCTTATCTCCCCCGAACCAGGATGAGAAACTGCCGGCGTTTTCCTTGTGGAAGGATTTATCTTCGTAGCGGATGTAGTAGGTGTACTGCTGCCATTCGCGAGAGGAGATAGGAGCCGTGGCGCCGGCGTACACTCCCCACTGCTGAGCGTTGCGATTAAGCTTGCCGATGTTCTGCACGGTGATGCTCAGGTGCAGACAATAGGCATGTCCCTCAATCGAGTTTCCTTCCGCATCCTTGAGAGGTTTCAGCGAGTAAACTTTGCGGATTTTCAGATCGTTGAGCTGTCCCTCAAAAGTGACCTGCTGATCATTCGTCTCCTCCGGGACAAGGTGATATACCGTGGTGTCGAAGACGGGCGCCGTCTGCTCGTTGAGGCGGAACATGAGTGTGCCGATTCCCTGCCTGGCAAGGGAGTTGAGGCGCACGGAGGCAAGGAGATCTTCTTTCGTGCTGTTGATGGGTTTGCCGATCATTTCAATATCGGCGAGAGAAGCGCCTGTAGCACTGAAACGGAAGGTGGCCAGGGGCTTGCCTTCTGCATCGTGAGAGGTGAGCTCTGCCGCGGGAGTGAGATCCACCCCAGTGGGCACAGGAGAAGCCTCAGCGACAGCGGCCGCAGCAGGAGAATTCTGCTCATCGTGGGCCTGAGTAGCCGGATCAGCAGGAGCCTGAGCCACCTGTGGAGCCGGTTGCCCCGGGTGCGATGAGCGCTCCGGAGTGAGCCACATATTCACGCCGATGAGGACGGCGCAGAGGGAAACGACAATCCAAGCTGTTTTATCCATGATAGTGTGTAGAGTTAAGAAGAATTGGGTTCAGGTGGTTTTGCGAGGCGGAACCGGGTCGTAACCGTGCCCGCCCCAGGGATTGCAACGCAGGATGCGCCACAATCCCATCAGTGCGCCGCGCACGGCTCCATGCGTCTGCACCGCGCCGATGAAGTAAGCAGAGCAGCTGGGCGTGAAACGACAACCCGAATAGGGACCTGCCAGCGCATGCAGAGGCTTGCTGATGTACCGCTGGTAGAATCTGACAGATCGGATGAGGAAACGCGCCAACATGGGAAGAGTTGTTCACTTGATGTTGAGCCTGTTGAGCAGGCCGAGGAAATCTTTTCGTAGAGCGGGGAAATCGGCGGTCGCCGCTGCTTGTCGGAGGAGGAGAACGACGTAGAGACCCTTTCTCAACGGCTCCCCGTATGCGCGCAGGAGCTCGCGCACGCGCCGCCGCAAGGTATTGCGCAAGACGGCGCAACCGATGCGTTTGGTGACAATGATGCCAAAGCGAGACGGCTCAGATTCAGCACATTGCACCGCAGGGACGGGAGCAGAACTTAACACGAAATAACGCCCGGCGCAGGAGTTTCCCACGGCACGCACATAGGCAAATTCCCGCGTTCGCTTCAGTGTGTGGCGCCGTTGCAGCTGCATCTCGTGGGGAAAAAGATCGTTAATCTAACGAAGGAGGGATAGCCGCCTCGTCCGTCCCCCGGACGGATGAGGATCAGACCCCGTGTTGGATAGTGTGGCGCTTGTAGTGCACCTCAGCGCCCTTGGGTATGAGACGCTTGCGTCCCTTAGCGCGGCGACGTGCCAGAATGGCGCGACCATTTTTGGAGGCCATGCGAGCGCGGAAACCGAATTGGCGCTTGCGGCAGCGTTTGGAAGGCTGGTAAGTTCTCTTGCTCATAATGATATGTGTGACTAAAATGAAAAGTTAGTTGCCGGGTGGCGCGGGCGTTTATGATAGCCTAAAATGTGCGCATGTCAAGCACAAATTTAGCGGCATAAGAGTCGAGCGCCACATCCGTTCCAAGAAAAAGCACATCCGACAGGTAGTTAACGGTACGTCATGCAGCATAAGTCGTTGGTTATTTACGAAGTACGACGGTGGCGGCGGAACGCCGCCTATGGACGAAGTACCGATGTACGATTTGAAAGCTAGCGCGCTACGCGCGAGATTGCCGAGCCGGTGCGTAGCGGAATTTTTGAAATGATGATGCGTTGATAGGAGGAAAGCAACTGCTGGTACGCTATGCCGGGTTTACTGCTATGCCTAATCATCAAAGCTTTGGCATCTTGTCGGGCTTACTTCCGTTGTCTGTTGGGAACGCATGGGGAAATGGGTTGAATGAGCCCGGAGAAAATCTTATTGAGACATGTGTCGTCAAGCGCACGGGGGGCGGGAAAATTCAGCGAAGAAAGAGGCGCAGGATTTTTTGCTTAAAGCCAGTGAGCGGAGCATAGCGGAAGGGAAGGTCGAGCCACGTTGCACGGCGCAGCACACCTTTGGCATGTGAGAAAGTGTCGAAGCCGGTTTTTCCGTGGTAAGCGCCCATACCGCTTTCGCCCACGCCGCCGAAAGGAAGAGAGGGAACCGCGAGGTGGACAACAGTATCGTTTACACATGCGCCGCCGGAGCTGATGGAGGAGAGCAGACGTTTCTCCACGGCGTTATCTTGTGTGAAGATGTAGCAGGCGAGAGGTTTTGGGCGAGTCAGCACAAATTCCTCCACTTCGTCGAGGGAATCGTAGGGGATAACAGGAAGGAGGGGACCGAAAATTTCTTCCGCCATGCAAGGAGAATCCGGGGTGATGTTTCCAAGCAGTGTGGGCTCAATGCACAGGCGTTGTTTTTCGGAACGACCGCCACAGATGATTGAGGCTTTCTGCATAAGAGCGAGCAAACGCTGAAAGTGGCGCTCGCTGACGATATGGGTATAGTCCTCGTTTTCTGCGGGATTCTCCCCAAGCATTTCGCGCACGGCTTGAACGAATTCACGACAGAATTCTTCTTTCCGGCTTCGGTGGACCAGGAGATAATCCGGAGCCACGCAAGTTTGACCGGCATTGAGGATTTTTCCGAAGGCGATACGACGAGCTGCGAGCGGAATATCTGCTGAGGAATCGACGATGCAGGGACTCTTTCCTCCCAGCTCAAGCGTGACGGGGATAAGGTGCTCTGCCGCGGAGCGCATGACCTGTTTGCCGACGCCTGGGCTACCCGTGAAGAAAATCGTATCGAAGGGGAGGCTGAGGAGTTGCTGCGCGGTATCGGTATCTCCGCGGACGGGGCAGACGTATTCGCGTGGGAAAATAGAAGAGAGGATGTTTTCCAACGTCTCCGCGGTGTTTGGCGCACTGCGGGAGAAACGCAAAACGCAGCAGTTTCCCGCCGCCAAGGCAGAGATCAGAGGATCGATGCTCAGCAGGACGGGGTAGTTCCATGGACTCATGATGAGAGCCACGCCGTACGGCTCCGGCAGGATGTGCGAGGAGGCCGGGAATTGGGAAAGAGGCGTACTGACCCGCCGTGGCGAAGCCCATTTTTTGAGATGTTTGAGAGCTTCTCGCACGGAGTTGAGACACATGCCGATCTCGCACATGTAGGATTCTGCGGGACTCTTTCCGAGATCCTTTCGGAGCGCGAAAGCAAGCTCCTGCTCATTCTCGCGGATGGCGCATTGAAGACGTTTCAAGGATTCTCTTCGGAAAGCGAGAGAGCGCGTCGCTCCACTGCGGAAGAATTTTTTCTGGAGATTGAGGAGTTCTTGCATACTGTGTGTTAGTAGGCTTGGTGCAGGATCTGCTCGACCTGCTCAGCAGAGAGGGAGGCAGGGTTCACGATGAGAGCGCCGTCATTGATTGCCGTTTGGGCCACACGGGGAAAATCATTCCTTTGTGCCTGCATATCCCTGAGGCGCACCGGGAGACCGCAGAGCCCGTGCAGGCGGGCAGTGATATCTTCCACGCAGTGGATCACCGCCTTTGCCCTCTCCTCATTTGGAGTGGAGGCAGCTTTCTCCCATCCCACCAGCATCGGTAAAAGCTCCGCGTAGTGTTGACTCGCCTTGGGCAGATTAAAACGCATCACGTGCGGCAGAAGAACCGACATCACATCCGCATGGGGTAGGTGGCAGATTCCACCCAATGCATGGCCAATGGCATGCACTGCACCCACCATGGAGTTGGAAAAAGCGATGCCTGCGAGAGTGGCGGCGAGAGCCATGCAGAGGCGGTGCGTCGTATTGGCTCCATTTTCCACAGCCGGGATCAGATGCTGAGCTATCAGCCGGATTGCCGCCGAGGCGTGTGCATCACTCAGCGGATTCTTCTGGAGACAGGAGTACGCTTCAATTGCATGGCAGAGGGCGTCCATCCCCGTGGAAGCTGTAGCGCGAGGGGGAAGACGAAGAGTCATGCGCGGGTCGAGCACAGCGGCATCAGGAGCGACGAAAGGAGAGAGGAATTCCATTTTCACCTCCTGTGACTCATTGCGGATGACCGCTACGCCGGTGCATTCTGACCCGGTGCCGGCGGTGGTAGGAATCACAATGAAGGGGATATGTTTGCCGCGTTGCATATTTTCCATACCGCTGAGCGAGAGGATATCGTCTGTATTGCCGGAGAGAACGAGGTGCACGCCTTTTGCCGTGTCAATCACTGATCCGCCGCCCAGGGCAAGAAGGGAATCACAATTGTTTTCGCGATAGAGAGCAGCGATACGGTTGACGACACTGAGCGAGGAATCTACCGGAATATCGGCGAAGGAACAGACAGGGGGACAGCCCTCGGCTTTCAGGATCTTCAGCAAGGGCTCACTCATTCCCAGCTTTTGCAGCACGGCATCCGTGAGCAGCATGGGGCGCGCCGCCGCCAGTCGATAAAACTCGGAGGGAATGCGATCCAGTGCGTTTTCTCCACAGAGGATTTTAACGGGATTGTGGTATTCGAAGTAGGGAGGTTGCATTAGTAGCGATTGGTGAGGAATCCGAGAAAGATCCGTGCGTACAGGCGCAGAGGAGAGGCTTGCAATCGCGGAAGCTCCGGCAGGATACGCCGCGTGATGAACGGCGGGAACAGGTAGCACTCCGCCAGATTCACGAGCCTCGCCAGACGCATGACATCTGCTATTTCCCCGGCCACGATGAGCCCATGCCGTGCGTAGAGATGCGCCAAGCTCATGCGGCCGGTGAGCAGGATGAAAGCATCCGCCAGCGTTTTGATGAACAGTTTGCAGCACCTCTGCTGAGGTTCTTCCCTGAGACGCCTCAGCTTGGAACCGTCCCACTGCACGAAGAGTGTGGGAGCCTTGTACCCGGTAGAAATGGCGTAACTTATTCCCGCGGGCAAGGAGAGGCATTCTTCCCCTGCCTTTTTGTCCAGCTTTGGGAGCTCGCAGATCGCTGCGTGCACCAGACGCAGAGCCGCGGCGAGGTAAATCTTTTTCAGTGTTCGTTTCACGCCGGATTGGGTAGGGTGTTGGCGGCGGCTGCGCGGCGAAGGCGATCCATCATGGCGCGTCCGAGCCCGGTCTCCGGCAGTTCCTCTGCCACGATTTGGTCAACGTCTTCTCTTTCGTCCATGGTACGCATCACTGCAAAAAGGCGAACAGCTGCTTCCGCGAGACGTCCGCTGCCGGGTGATAAAGAAATGATGTGCTGCCAGCACTCCTGTTCTGCCAGAGGAGAATCTCCCCGGTACGAGATGAGACCGTAGCGGATGCCAACCTGAGGGGTGAAATCTTTTTTCGGATCATGCAGGAAGAGAGGTTTGGAAGGAGCGTAGTGAGAGGGGAGTTGTCCCGGAGCAACGGGGTTTTCCTGTGCTGCTTTGGTAGGTTTCAAAACTCGACAGATTTCGCGGATTCTCTCCACAGTGATTGGCCCCTGCCGCAGGATCTCTACCGCAGGCTTGCCTTTCTCATCCAGACAGGGACGCAGGATGGTGCTCTCCAGTCCCTCCGAGCAAGCTCCTGCATCCACGATGAGTGGAATGCGACCGCCAAGCTCCTTCTGCACAGCGGCGGCGCTCGTGGGGGAGATGTGTCCGAAGCGGTTGGCGCTGGGAGCCGCGATGGGACGTCCGAGGACTTTGGCGACGCCTCGCATCACCTCATGTTGCGGAACTCGGCATGCTACGGTGGGCAGTCCACTCGTGACGATATCCGGTACGCAACTTTTGCGCGGCAAAATGAGGGTCATGGGACCCGGCCAAAAATTTTCTGCCAATCTACTAACCAGTTTTTGAACATCAGCCGGCACCTCGGCAATAGTCTCGATTGCCCGTGCATCCGGTAGATGACAGATGAGGGGGTCGAAATGCGGCCGCTCTTTCACCGCAAAAACTTCGGCCACAGCGTGCTCATTCATTGCATCAGCCGCTAAGCCGTAAACTGTTTCCGTGGGAAGCGCCACAAGTTGACCGTCGGACAGGAGCGCAGCCACTTCGCGGTATGCGGAAGCGGATTCGCTACTGCCGGGTTCCAGATGAAAGACTCGCGTGTCCATCGCGGCATTATCTTACACGCTCACAGGGAATTCTGTCAAGTTGCGTATCGGGATCAACAGGGCAAACGCATTAGGAAATGCGTTTGCCTATGTACGATTTACGAGGTACGATGTACGATTTATTCATAATGTGCGCGTTGCGCAGATTTTTTCGGATCATTAATGTATGCTGAGATCTCTCTAGTACCATCATCATGGTGACCACTTGTTGTCATGATTTATGATGTGTACAAACGATAAGATTATTCCATCGTTGATCAACTTCTCTCAAATGCGTCTGACCTGTGGGGATCAAAGCATCAGAAGATTTCCTCCTACGGGGCGGGAACAGGGAAAGAATCTTCACGCATGCGACGCAGGGCTTCCCCAATCGGTATGCCGTTGATTTTTGCTGTAACAGCAATGGGTGGTTTGTTTTCACGCAGGGAAAAAATGA
>CANQJI010000048.1 GCA_947624205.1 uncultured Akkermansia sp.
CGCCGCACGGTCTATTATGCGTTAGACAAGTTGAGCAAAGAGCCGAACCCTGTTTTAGAGAAGCTGCATCACGGCACTTACCGCAAGAGTCCTGCGATTGCATCTTGCACTATTGCACTTTCATCGGAAGACAAGACGGCAGAACAGTCGGAGCAACGTGCAAAAGTGTAGCGTGCAACCGATAATACTGCCGAGTTATGAGTGAGTACCGTTTTTACATGGAGAAATACCGCTACGGGAGCAAGACGGACTGCCCGAACTGCGGCAGGAAACGCTGCTTTGTCCGATACGTAGACGAGCTGGGGACGGTGCGCTTCCCCTCGTCGGTCGGCAAATGCGACCACGAGCAGAGCTGCGGCTACCATTACACGCCCCGCGAGTATTTTCGGGATAACCCCGAAGCGATGTCCGATGATGATTGCCGTACAGGGCGAATCTTCCGCCACTCCGTTCCCCACACCCGACCGGCACCGGTCGAACCCTCTTATATTTCCGAAAAGATTGTCCGCGCCTCTTTGTCGCACTATGACAGGAATCCGCTGTATCGGTATCTGTGCGGTGTGTTCGGGACGGAGGAGACCCTGCGGCTGTTCAATCGCTACCGTATCGGTACATCGGCAAAGTGGGGCGGCTCGACGGTCTTCTGGCAGACGGACGAATCGGGAAAAGTCCGCACGGGAAAGATTATGCTGTACAATCCCACAACAGGCCGCCGTGTCAAGGAACCGCAGGCCCGTGTCAGCTGGGCGCACGCGGAACTTCGGCTGCCGGACTTCAACTTGCGGCAGTACCTGTTCGGACAACATCTCCTTCCCTTATATTCCGACCGGACGGTCTTTCTCGTGGAGAGCGAAAAGTCCGCCGTTATCGCTGCGCACTATATGCCGGATATTCTTTGGCTTGCTACGGGAGGCAAGCACGGTTGCTTCAATGTCCGGACTGTCGAAGCCCTGCGCGGACGCGATGTAATCCTGCTGCCCGATCTCGGAGCAACCGGTGCATGGAAGGAGAAGCCGCCAATGCTCAAACCCATATGTCGGAGCGTTGTTGTTAGTATGCTGCTGGAAGATATGGCAACGGACGAGCAGCGCAGTCAGGGATTAGATATCGCCGACTTTCTGCTTGCTGTTCCGACCCGGCGTCAGATACTCCGACAGATGATTGCCCGCAATCCATGTATACAGCAACTCATTGACGAGTTGGACTTGGAGTTGGTCGAGGGATAGCGACCGGACAGCTTGCTGTCAGATGGAATTTGGAATTGTAAATTTCTGTAGATTATTATGGCATTACTTTTTAAGTATCGATATGTCAATGTGATTTTTTTATTTATATCATTGATATACAAAATATAATACATGTAAAAGTCGTTTCATCTGGTTTCATCGGTTTCATGTTTTCGGCAGGTTTTTGCACCTATTTTGTTTCTTATTTGTTTCTCGGATTCGATTATTATTCCTACCTTTGTCGCAGTATTCACGATTAAATCTCACCGCTATGGCACGAGCGAAGAGACAGGTCAAGGCAAAAGAGCCGGTACGACTCCGAATGAAGCCGTTGAGCAACGGAAACAAAAGTCTTTATCTCGACATCTACCACAATGGCAAGCGGACATACGAATATCTCAAACTCTATCTCATTTCCGATGCAGGCGATGCCATAGCGCAGCATCAGAACGCGATAACGATGATGGCGGCCAATGCCCGCAAGTCGAGACGCATTATCGAGATTACCAGCAGCGAGTCGGGCATCTTCGTGCCGGAACTCAAAGAGAAGATATTTCTTGTGGACTGGATGCAAACCTATCTGGAAAGCCAACAGAAACGGGGACGGAAAGATATTGCACAAATTCGGGTCGCGCTTCGTATCGTCAAGGAGTATGCAGGAGAGAATACGCTGCTTGACGAAGTGGATAAAGCCTTTTGCAAAGGATTCTTGGAATATCTGCAGGTCGAATATCGTCCCAAAGGTCGCAGGGTTACCGATGGAACGCTTCACAACTACTACCGATGTGTGAACAGCGCGCTGAACGCCGCTGCTCGGGCGGAGCATATAAAAGTCAATCCATTCAACCTATTAGCCCCGTCCGATAAGATACACAAGCCGGAGAGCAAGCGGGAGTATCTGACCATCGACGAGGTGCGGACATTGATTGCCACGCCGATAAAGAGTCGGTCGGAGTTCAATGCGTCGATAAAGGGCGCCTATCTGTTCTCATGCTTCTGCGGGCTGCGTATCAGTGATGTAAGGGCGCTGACTTGGGGAAATGTGATATGCGACAGGGGGCAGTACCGATTGGAAGTCGTAATGCAGAAGACCAAAGACCCGATATATCTGCCTCTCTCGAATGAGGCGATGCGCTGGTTGCCGGAACGGGGCGGCAAGACGGCTGATGATAAGGTGTTCGACCTGCCGTGTTTCTCACAAATCAATGACCGGCTCAAAGCGTGGGCGAAGTCGGCGGGCATCGACAAAAAGATGACATTCCACACGGCAAGACATACGTTTGCCACGATGATGCTGACGTTGGGAGCCGACCTCTATACGACCTCGAAACTACTCGGGCATTCCGATGTTCAGGTAACACAAGTATATGCGAAAATCGTCAATCGGAAGAAGGACGAGGCGGTCAATCTCGTGAACGGATTGTTCGACTAATGACTGTACGAAATCTATTTAGAAAACAGTTTAGTTTATGTAGGTGGGCATATATAGGAAGGAAGCAAACTAATCTAAACCGAATTTTGCAAACAAAGGAAAAAATAACCGAGCTGCGAAATTCGACATATAACAGGCAAACATATCGGACAGACAAATGGCAGATGAGACCTCCGAGAAGACAACATAACAGTCATTTTTCGGAAGCGACTTGCGCAACGGCAATTCGCCGATATGTGGCAGACAGGATGTCCGACATTGGCGCGATGCTTAGTCGGTCTACTGTTCCGCGAGACAATAACTATAACAGGAATTACCGGCAAAATTTGGTTGCGGTTATCTTATCGGACAACTCCACACGCTGCCAACCTCACCCGAAAATGCGCACCAATTTCCTTCCTTTCCTTTCCCTTTAAGATAAAGTGGCAATATATACAACTCATTTTAATGATATTACATCAATTAAATACAAGGCAGGTAACAATTAAGCAACAAAGTTTGATAATATGTATATGGTTGTTATTTGAACGAAATTGGCGATTCGGCAATATATTCGAAGAATACACCATCGACCCAATACGCTGTTTTGAACTTACCGACGGACTTTTCAATCCAAGGTAAAATCTGCTGTCTCGCATAAAGAATAAGGAGGCATAACAGTGAAACGACACAAAAAAAGAGGTAATCGAGTGATTTTCGATTACCTCTTTAATACATCTTATTGGCTATAAAGACTTGCTTTATCTCATTTTATATTTACATAATTTTGAAATAGGAATCGTATCTACTTTTGTTAGCAGGTACAACGCATATTGAACTCTTCTATTAAAACTATAAGAAGATTCTATAATTACACACCTTATAGAAAATTTTGTACAAAGGACTTAATCCTATTACACGCTTTTCCGTCGCCGTAGGGATTTACGGCACGGCTCATCCGGTCGTAGGCCGCCGTGTCGGTAAGCAGGTCTGAAACCTCGCCAACGATTTTCCCGTAGTCCGTACCAACCAATTTCACCGTGCCGGCGTCCAATGCTTCCGGACGTTCCGTCGTGTCGCGCATCACCAAGACGGGTTTGCCAAGTCCCGGAGCCTCCTCCTGTATGCCGCCGCTGTCGGTCAGCACCACCGTCGATTTTTCCATCAGATAGACGAACGACAGGTATTCCAACGGTTCGATGAAAAACAGGTTTCCCAAGTTCGACAAGCTCTCGCCGAACACCTCGTGTATCGGGCGCCGCACATTCGGATTCAGGTGCATCGGATAGATGAAATCCACCTCCGGGAATCGCTCCGACAGCGTTTTTATGGCACGGCAGATCGACAGGAATCCCTCGCCGAAATTCTCGCGGCGGTGTCCCGTAATCAAGACCATTTTCCGACCGCCGTCCAGACGGGTAGTGTCGTAGCCGCTCGTGCGCAGTTCTTCCTCCAATGAACGGGAGAGCGACGTATCGTGCTTGATCTTATCCACTACCCAATAGAGTGCATCGATGACCGTGTTGCCCGTAACGGTGATTTGTCTGTCTTTCACGCCTTCATCCAGCAGGTTTTGACGGCTCAACGGCGTAGGAGCGAAATGATAGGTGGCGATGCGTCCGGTAATCTGGCGGTTCATCTCTTCGGGGTAGGGGCTGTAAATGTTGTGCGTGCGCAGACCCGCCTCCACGTGTCCGACGGGAATCTGCCGGTAGAACGCCGCCAGCGCAGCGGCTGTGGAGGTGGTCGTGTCGCCGTGAACGAGGACAATATCGGGCTTCACCGTGTCGAGTACGTCGCGCATACCCGTCAGCACGCGGGCGGTAACGTCGTAGAGGTCCTGCCCCTGCTTCATGATATTGAGGTCGTAGTCGGGCGTGATATCGAAAATGCGCAGCACCTGATCGAGCATCTCACGATGCTGCCCCGTTACGCACACGATGGTCTCAAACTCTGATCCGTATTTCTGGAACTCCTTGACCAGCGGCGCCATCTTTATCGCTTCTGGGCGTGTGCCGAAGACTAGTAAAACTCTTTTCATAATAAAGCATTCTATCATTTTCTGAATTTTTCTATTCCGCAGAAATCGAGAACGATTTTGTCATCGCGTTTGGGCAGTGTCTTGAACGGATCGTGCGCCACCATGAAGACTACAATGTCCGCCTTTTCGTATGCCTCCCGATAATCGGTCAGTTTGAAAACATTGTGTTCTTTGACATTCGGTTCCACGACCAGAATCTGCGCATTGTTGCAACTCTGCATCACCTTCGTCGTAATGTATTTCGCAGGCGATTCGCGCAGGTCGTCGATATTCGGTTTGAATGCCAGACCCATCATCGCCACGACCGGCTTACGGTGGTGCGACAGTTCAAATTCCAACATGGCATTCCGTACCTTCTCGGCGCACCAGAACGATTTATAGTTGTTGATTTCCCGTGCCGTGCCGATGATTTTCGACTCCATCGGAAAATCTGCCGTGATGAAATAGGGATCTACGGCAATGCAGTGTCCGCCTACACCGCAACCCGGTTGCAGGATATTGACACGCGGGTGTTTGTTCGCCAAACGGATGAGTTCCCACACATCGATGCCCGCCTTGTCGCAAATCAGCGACAACTCGTTTGCAAAGGCAATCTGCACATCGCGTGAAGAGTTTTCCGTCAGTTTGCACATTTCCGCTGTGCGGGCATTCGTTTTATGCAGCGTTCCCTGTACGAATTGCGAATAAAATCCGATGGCCTTTTCGATCGATTCAGGGTTCAAGCCACCGATGACGCGGTCGTTGTGCACCAATTCATAAATCACATTACCCGGCAACACCCGTTCAGGACAATAGGCAATGTAGATTTTCCCTTCCAATTCGGGACGTTCCGTGAAAATAATTTGCGCCATCGCTTCGGTCGTGCCAATCGGCGAAGTCGACTCGATGACGTAGAGATCGCCCTCTTTCAAGTAAGGAATGACGGAACGGGTCGCGGCTTCGACATAGGAGACATCCGGTTCGTGGTTACCCTTGAACGGCGTGGGTACGACCATGAAATAGGCGTCGTTCGTTTCGGGATGCGTCGAGGCATGAAGCATACCCGAGGCGATGACCTCCTTCAATAAATCGCCCATGCCGGGTTCGATGATATGCAATTCACCGGCATTGGTCTTCTCTACCACGACGGGATTGATATCTACGCCCGTAACGTGAATGCCGTGTTTGGCGGCAATGATGGCTGTGGGCAGGCCGATATAGCCCAACCCCATAAAACATGCAGTCATAACCATTCTATTTTAATTTTTATTGAATTCTATACAGACAGGTTATTCCTATCAACAGCGGTATTTGCTGCGGCAATATCCGTAAACCGAAAGTTTGTCAGGAAACGGACAATTTCGGTTCGGTATTTTCAGCCCGACGCATGATTTGCATTCATGCAATCGCTATAATTTATTGGTTATATACAACCACCAAAAAGGCATCGCACGGAATAATCTTTTCCACCTCTGCCAAGACATCGAAAAGATGATGCGATGCAAGCCTTCCAAGTTATGGTCCCGCCACCATTGCGGGGCCCTTTTCACGTGCCCTGTATAAACATCGAAACTGCCGCCAAGACCTTGGAATACGGCACGATGATGTTCTCGAATCGCCTCCATCAGCAATTCCTGTTTTGGCGAGCCCATGGCCACGAAAATGATGTCGGGTTTCTTCCTTATAATATCATCTATCAAGACGTTTCTTTCAGCCTCTGTTTTGATATACCCGTCCCGATAACCGAGAATACGGATACCCGGATACTCGGATTTCAGTTTTTCAACGGTCTCCCCAATGATTTGCGGCTTGCCGCCGACGAGATAGAATGTTTTTTTCTGATAACACCGCTCAACGATTTTCAGCCACAATTCACAGCCGGGAATACGGCATATATCTTTGTATCCTTTTTTCTTCAATGCCATTACGGCGCCTGCGCCGTCGCAATATCCGATATTCCGATTGATGATTGCCCGGGTTTCAGGGGTCGCATGGAGGATTTTTTCCGCATTGATAGCAACCAGAATTCCTTGATTCCTATCCGCATAATCAATTAATTCCGTATCGGAGCGAAATGGATATACCGACACTCCGTTAAGCATTGCCGTATTCATTGATTATCTCTAAATACATTCAGGAAATAATATGACATCGCGTAAAACATGAACGCATTGCTCCACCGCATATATGGGATCCTGCTACTTCCCCAAGGCTTCATTTGATAATAGAAATAGCCACGTTTGTCCTGCATGTGCTTGATAGCCCATTTCATGACACAATCCGCCTGAAGCTTGTATTGCGACCATTTATTCAATCGAGCAAGAGTAACGGGCAATTGAGCCGGACAGTGAATATCTATTGGCCACTTCCTATCGGCGTAATATTTCGGACATCCATCTGTTTCAAAGAAATGCGAAACATAAAATTCAAACCCCTTTTCGAGTACAGTGTGAAACGATCTGTCGCCGGTCATCTCTTCATAAGCAGCGATCCCGTCCAGATTGTAGCCCGTGTGAAAACTGTCACACCATGATTGAACAGGCAACAAGCCATAAGCCCACGCGCCACTCTCCTGTTGACTGTTGCAACAGGCAAGAACCGTCAATCTCGCCAAATCGGCATATTCGGTATTTGGAACATAATGATAACAATAACTCAATAATCTTGCTGCAAGCAAGGACGCATTAAATACAGTGTCATTTCCTTGTAATGGGCTATATGAAAACAATATACCGTTGCGATGGCGTGTCCTGTGTAAATCATTGATAACGAATCTTGCCGAGGATAATGCAATATCACGCCATTGGGTATTTCCGAACAATTCGGCTGCCTCCAATAAAGCTGTTGCACAGAACGAGGTCGCCACGACTGTCGGCGTATTCTTGGGGAACAAAAACAAGCGGCGAGCTTGCCAATCGAAATTATAGCCCCAACACGCTCCGCTGTAGTCCGAAGATCGCAAAGACAACAACAATTCGGCAAGATAACGGATATGTGCGGAAAGTTCCTCTCGCGAGCCAAACAACGAGGTCAGTGTCGGATTGATTTGAATCAGTTTATACAAATTGCAGTATCCCTGTAAGAATAGCCCGAGACCTTTGGCATTGTAATCTTTGGGAACCATTGCCAATCTTCGCAAATTGACCGGACTGCGTTTGAACCCTTGTATCATCATCAATCGGCATAATGCCGACTGCTTTAAGAAAGGAATGGATCGAAACAAACGAGAATTCAGTCCGTCATACGGATCCCACCCTTTGAAATCTTCACATTCGCAATAATTTCTCAATGCGCGGAAAGATTCAATCATTTCCATGTTTTATTCTCAATATTCTTGCGGGGACACCGGCAACCACAGCATTGTCGGGCACAGGTTTGTTTACGACGGCATTTGCCCCTATCGTAACATTGTTACCGATGGTGATACCACCGAAAACAATGGCTCCTTTCGATATGCGCACATGGTTACCGATGACAGGTAATCCCGGATAATGCGAATTGCCCCCCCCGATTGTAACTTGTTGTCCAATAGAACAATACGAGCCAATTATCGCCTTTGAATGAATGATTACTCCTACACCGCCATATCCTAATTTAGTCCCTTTTCCAATCACGGCCTGATAGGGAACTTTACTGTTGTAAATCAGAAAAATCAACAGCGTAATCAACTTCGGCAATACCGGGACGTGATGCAGATACAGCCACCGGGCAACGCGGTAGAAACAAATGGCATTCAACATAAAAAATCTTAATTTTAATTCCTTCGCCTAATATACCGTGCAGGAGAACCGGCCCATACTTCATTATCAGGGATATCCTTCGTTACAACAGACCCGGCGCCGACAATACTGTTTTCACCAATCGTAACAGGCTTGCATATTATCGTATTGACTCCAATATGTGCATTTTTCTTAATATGGACTTTCCCTCGTAGATAAGATCCCGTTTTCGGGTCAATGAAATGGGAGATTATAATACAACGAGCCGTAATCCTGACTCCTTCTTCAATCATGATATCCTCAGGATAGTTGGTATCAAACAATACGCCTTCACCGATAAATACATGATTGATATTCAATATTATTACCCCCCCCCATTTTAAGAGTTGAGGGCGCCATACATGACCTTTCATCGGCAGACGTGCCAAGTAAAGAAAAAGTAAAATTCTAAATCTGAGAAATTTCATTTTGAACAATACTGTTTTAACGCTGATTCAATGGATATAGCAATGTGCGACGCCATAAAATGGGTTTTCGCATATTCATGATTATAATGGGCCGTATTTGCAGTTAATTTTTGATCATCCAAATATCGAGAAATTGCATTAGCATACACCTGCGGGTCCAAAGAATCACTAATGAATCCCATTTTGTCATTTTCGAAAAAATCTGGGATTCCCCCCACATTTCGTGTGATAATAGGCAGACCGAATGCCATACCCTCCAATACTACTGTTGGCATACCCTCTCCGTAACTCGTTAATAATAATAATAATAATGCGCTTTTATATGACTGAATGAGGGCATCGCCGGACAAGGCTCCGGTGATTATGATATCCGGCAATGCCTTTTTAGCAATCAATGCCCGCACTTTTGGCAATTCCGAACCGTCTCCTGTAATCGTTAATTTCAATTCAGGATACTGCTTTTTTAATATGGCATAGGTCTCAATCGCTTCATATATCCCCTTGGTCTTTTCGATACGAGACAAAAAAAGTAAATTGTTTCCCTGTCCGGTACGAGTTGCAATATCGAATTTTTCAATCATGCGGTCATCAACTTTTGTCGTTGTCAAAACGATCGGAGTCTTTACGCCCCACGAGCGCAACTCCTCTGCGAAAGACTTTGCCAGAACAAAAACCACAGATGCTTGATTCAACTCCCGCTCTATCCATTGATGATTAATGCTTTTTGCCACCTGCCAATCGAATCCATGTATGAAAACTCCCACCTTGAACCCGAATATCCGGGCAATTCGCAGGAAAATGAAATCACGCGCTAATGCCTTTCTGCCTAATGAGGGATTCAGCAGGATCGCATTGGGTCTAAACGTACATAATTGCCAAAAGAACTTGCATATATCCCATGCAAGCCAATATACTCCATTCCCCGATTTCGTTGTCCTTTTACCGACGGTATTGTATCGAACTGTTTCAGTCCAAAACGGTTTTAATCCGAGATAATGGTTCACCACTCCACCCAAAAGATGCAGAGCCGGTGTATTAATTAAAATTCTCATTTTGAATAAAGAATTATCTTTTGTTATAAAACCAGGTCAATCCGAACAAGACAATAATGTATATTAGGAAAAATGTACGCGAAATTTTCTGCTCCTGCAACGATTTTGCAATAAAAGGCAATGATAGTGGGAACATGGTTATTTGATATCGCATATCCAAAGATACGCCGGCAAGAACTACCATTATTGTATGCAGCAGGAAATACACGGTCAAAGGATAATAGCGCCAGGACAGATGCCGTATCGTGGCCCATAAGCCGATAAGTAAGGGACAGCCCAATACACCTTTGAATAAAACGCCCGAACTATGGACAATCGCATATTCGGACATGTGAGCAAAATTGGCATACGGGCCGAACAAAACAGCGAGCATTGAAACCACCCAAGTAACAGTACTGCCCACACTCTCCGTACCCGCCCCTGACCGATATGCTGTTACTGCCAGGACTGCTTCCAAATCCTTCCCGTATAAAATACCGATAACCAAACTGATGGACAAAGCACCGCCTATAATTCCACACAATATGAATGTCAATAACACCTTTTTGTTGGATTCCCGAGCAATGAGTGCGACTATTCCTGAAATAAGGAGTATCGCTAAAATTGCCAGACGAAAGAACGAAATGCCACTTATGAACAAAATGGCCAAGAATATATGTCGGATTTTTCTTGTTTCTCCGTATCGAAGCAAATAGTAAACAGAATTCAAAATGATAAAAACAAAAAAATTCTCTTTCAACCCGACTGCCGCTGTTAGCGAAAGAAATGGGAAACAGCAATATACGGTTGTACAGAACCGTCGCATAGGTCGTTCGATACGCACTTGCCGCAAAATCCCATCGAGCGGGAACACGCTACATGCGATGACCAGAGCATTGAGTGCCACCATGGCATTTTGTCCGGATTTTCCGGTACCGAACAACGAATATACCCAGAATACGATACTCGGCATACCGAAATCGTCGATATTTGTGTCGTTCTGATTCAAGTAGGAGATATATTGTCCGTATGAAATCCCACGCATTACTCCGGCCGACCCCAGCATATCATAACCGACACTATCTACTCCCCCGAAAAAAGGCTCATTCAAAAAATGCCAACTAATCCATCGTATAAGGACTCCAGCCAATAATGAATAAAAAAATACCAAGACCGCAAGAAGTTTCAACGATAGATTTTTATGCGAAGTTACAATTAGGCTGAAGGTGTAAATTACGAAATAAAATCCTTGCAAAAAAAGCATATAATTAGGAATATGCTCCTTATATCCGACAAGGGCATAGTAGATATAATAAAAAAGAAAAAGTGCAATATATACATATATGACACTCCTATAATAAAATCGATTTCCAACAAGTGGCATATAGATTCCTATTTTGCAGTAGCAGATTCAAAAAATCCTTGTAACCATTAAAAAATTTGTTTCAGATACTCCGCATATTCGTCTGAGGTGTCGGTAAATCCGGTTGTGTCTGTAATCAAATTTTTTATGCTTAACGATTTATATTTAAGTGTCGTTTATATGAGATGATGTCTCCCCAGTCTGCAAATGCATCGACGGCAAAAGGTCTGAATGAAATTTTATCTAACAGCATGGCATATATGATGTGTGAAATGTACAAATGCCTGCCACGACCGATCAAAGATTCATAGTATCGGCAAAAATCATCTATAGCTTCAAAACAAACCCCGCCGGCATTGAAATAGTGTGAAATGATTTTCTTCTCTATTATGTTGGTCAGGTAATACATATCATCTACGGCAACATAACTTTTGTTTTGAGGATTGACCATCGATAACGTTTCTAAAGGATATATCGATACACTGTTTTGTCTGACGATTTCGCTCTCGAAATAGTTGTCTGCATCCTTGATGAAGATACTTCCTTGCAGTCCGCATTTCTTAACGGTCTGATATACCGTTTCCGCCTGACAGGAAGTGGGTCGTTCGAGTTCCACCACTTTCACCCGCTCCAAGCCGAGACGTCGGAACTGAATTCTGAATAACTCTTCCAACAGATAGGCTCGGTTGTGTTTCGCAAGCAGAGCGAAATATATACCGTCGAATTTTGAAAGGTCCAGTCCCATAATCGATCTGATGCACAGCAAAATACCTGTTTCATCAAAATTGAACAGATAGGGCATTGTATGTTCATATTCCGGCTTGTCCGCCGCAATAGGGACAATCAAATTAAAATTCATCAGAGAGTCTTTTTATAATGATTTTCAAATAATCTATTACGCGCGGTTCTTGGGCATACTGCAATATCCGCAGGAAATTCATCAATTGAAAGGTTGAATAATACTGCCGATACCATGCGTACTGAGAGAAACAGGTATCGCAGGCGGTATCTATTTTTTCTAAGATGATATTCATGCGTATTTCATCATATGCCTTATCATACATCAACAAGGACCATCCGAATGCGGTATCTTGCCGAATCTTGACAATATCCATCAGAGGAGTCTCAACAAACGAATCCAAAAAATCTATCAAATAGTAACTGTTGCTGTTGAACAAGATATTGGAAAAGGTCAAATCTCCATGGCACGTCCCGACAGGAATTTCAAAATCATTCGTTTCTGTCAAAAATCGTGGTTCTAAACCTTTCAATAACAGCAGTACTTCCGGGTCATCATGCAAGGCAGGATTGCTTTGGCACTTGGAACGCACATCGATGAATTTGTTTACCAGCACATCCCCTTTTGTGCGCGTTATCGTCGAGAATCTTATCTCTTCCAAAAGAAATGCTGTCAAAGTATCGATAAAATGCGTAATCTGATAGAATCCCGCATATTCAAAATATTCCACGAAGTTCATGGAATAGACATACTCCATTTTCACCGAAACCATATCGGGCCTTTGGTTAATATCCAATATTTCAGGAACAATGATGGAGGGTGTATGGTATAAATTGACTGCTCGTTGTTGTTTGCGTGCCTGAGCAATCAGCCGCGAAAAATAGCAGGGGAGAACAGCTTTTTTGTCAATATAAAGTTCTGTCCCTTCGCGAACGACATCGACCGCACATCCCGAATGACCTTTGACGTCTATTTTCATTTTTGCATTTTTATTTTGATGAAAGGTATACCGCATCGCGAAGCGGCTTCGCCGCCCACATCGGAATCCTCAAAAACTATGGCTTGTAACGGGTTGACTCCGAAATAAGCCAGAATCTTTTCATAGATTTCGGGAGAAGGTTTCCCCTCATGAACATCCTCTCCGGAAAGTATCAAGTCGAAATCATCGACGGCTCCAATCGCCTCGAGTACGTGCATCAAATTAATGCGGCGGGCAGTGGAGGCCACAGCCGCCTTCCCCCCCCCATTCAGACGGAAAGCCCGGATGAATTGCAGCAAGACCGCATTAGGACGCAGAAGAGAGAAAAAATCAGGATAGTATTGCGCTTTCAACAATTTAATCCGTTCGGATATGACGATATCCTTTATGCCGACCCTTTTCATGAAACAGTCGAAACGGAGTCCGAAGCAATCGGCATAAGTCGCTGCGGAGAGGGACAACCCAACTGTTTCAAACGCTTTTCGATAGGCATGGAAATTCGCTTGATAAGTATCAACCAAAGTTCCGTCCATGTCAGAGATGAGCAGTTTGATTTCAGAATCTTTCATTTACATGTATTTGCCAAGTTCTTCCGGTGTCCCGTAAGAATGATATCCTTCAACTTCAAACAACTGCACTTTCTGATTCTCGCGCAAAAGATAATTGTACAGCAGCGATACATAAAATTCCGGCTTTTCACAAGTGCCGTCGATCAGAAGTTTCCGTGCGGCATTTAAGAAGCACGAAGAAGAAGCGAAGAAATAGGCGCCACACAAGGCATGGCTTGAAATAGCCTCCTTTTCAGCAACTCGTACTACATTTCCCGTTTTTTCGTCCGTCGCAGCATAGCTGTAGCGGGGATCAGTTGCCGGAAAAGATACCAGCAGACCTCCCTGTGCAGAGCTATCCTGCAACAAAATCTGTTTAATCCGGGCATTGAAAGCCGGACATCGGAACTCCAAATCGCAATCCATAACCAGTACGGCATCTTCTTCGGCAAGTGAGGATTCTGCCAAAAGACACGTTTCAACGGCTCCACGAGTTGTCTGACGTACCGAAAAAATATCGGCTTGCGGAATGATCCGTTTGATAACAGCATCTATTCCGTACAATTCGATATGTTCCTGCCGAACGATAAAGGAGTATTTTATGGGAAATATCCCTTGCTCTATACTTGACAATGCACGTTGAAACAAAGGGATTCCATGCACCTTAATCAAAGGTTTCGGTGTTGTCCATCCCTCTCTTACGAAACGGGATCCTTCTCCCGCCATCGGCATAATGATATGTAATGGGCGCATGACAAAGCCGTTTTTGGGTTAATAGGATTCAGGCAAATACTCTTTTCTCCAAACCTTATGAGCATCCAGTAGTCGGGTCAGTAAAAGCGATGCAACGGCTTCCTTATTGAAATGTTCTCTAACATACGCGCATCCTGTCCGAGCTATTTCTTCAAGTTTATTCTGGTTTTCGGGGCGCTGCCAGTATTTGATTTTTCCTGTCAAATCCGAAAGAGTTCCATCGTAACCGATATAGTGTACGCCCTCTTTCAGCCCGTACTGTTCGTAAAGACCGTTGTTCAATCCGATATATGCACAACCGCAGGCCATGCCTTCAACGAAACCGATGCCTGGAACCCCCGTTATTTCTTCTCCGACGATACACATCTTGTATTCATTGAATTTTTCTACCATATCGAATGAAAAATATTTTGTCTGATGTCCGGAATGAAGCGCATAATATAATTTCTTCTTCATTCGTATAACAAACGTATCGGACAACAAAGCTTCTTCCACTTTCCTATCTTCTTGGTAATACTCATTATAGCATTCTATACAGTCATTTAATACCTCCGTATTCTCTTTGATTTGTTTTCGCCATGGTTGGATTATTTCACCCTTATATTGCGTTATTGTTCCCACAGAAATTGCTTTGTTTTTCCTATTCCTAAATAAAGTTTTCGATACAAAACGTTCCTCGAAAACAAAAGGAGAAAGCATGAAATGCCCACCATCGAACCACTCACATTCACATTTGAATTTGGGATTGAATGTAAAATAATTGCTCTCTCCACATATCAACTGAGGGTGAATTCTTTCCATTAGGGTAGACGTTTGTGCATAATTGGGCGACAAATGAATCAAACTAACAACCTTAAATGCCTCTATCTTCTCCATGTCATCAAATTGAAGAGGGTATTTAATATATAACAAGACAATGTCATCTTTCCGGATTTCTTTTGCATTTCGCAATGCCGTTATCTTTTTCACATCAAGTCCATTTTTTTTCATTACATAGTTATATTCCATAAATCGGAACAAGCGCAGAAAAGAGCGGACAACACGAGAAAAACTATGCCCTATAGAGAACCCATTAGGATTGACATAGAAACACACCTCTATCTCAGGGCGAGACAATAGTTCGTCTAATAAATACCGATGTTTTCTCGCAGAGGACTGCTTGAATACGATATTGCCCAACGTACGGACCAACATAACGTTACCGTGCGGATTTACAAATATGATTCTTTGTTTTTTTTTCATTTCCATAATGTCTATTTTTATTTCGGTCAATATCAGTTTCGTCAATTTACAGATACCCGATTTTGCTTGATCTCCTATGAAACAAAAGATTCCGTATATGTTTCAAAAGCGAAAAACTATACCAACAACACTTGTACAATCCTTTGCAAGATAAATATATCAGCAATTTGTGAAAAGTTCGGATATCGCATGCTTTCGCAAATGAAGTATATTCACCATATCTATTCTTCCACTCTGCATCGGAAAACAGAGATCTCGATGTATTGAAGGTTCGCAATACAATCAATGTTACTGCAGCATGATAACATTGTTGTAAACGAATATCTGTTGGGGTGTATAATAATTTATAAAGTATATGCAACAACTGAGAATCATGTTGCAAAACTTCGGCATCTATACTACGATGAGTCAATGAATGAGGGTCATTGATGCGATAATGATAATAGGCTTTGGCAACATGAGTTACCTTATACCTTTTTTTCAATATCGACATTAAGATCAATACGTCTTCCCACATGAAACTGTCTTCTCTAAAATTACAGCCAACATAACATTCTGCTTTGATAAGCTTATTCCACAAACTCCACAATCCATTTGCTGTTTGAGATTTCACACCACAAAGCATTGCAAGCAATAGGTCGCTCGTTATTTCTGGGACATATTGACTGCAATATGTCGAATATTGCCCGTTATGCGTCATGTAATCACACAATACTATGTCCGAATTATCTTCTGTTGCTTTTTTATACAAAGACTCATACATATCCGGATCTATCCAGTCATCCGGGTCGCAATGGATGATGTATTTACCGGTAGCTGCATTTATTCCGTCTTGACGTGATTTCCCAACTCCAAGATTTTGCATATGTTTAATAATCTTGACATATGATTCTCGTTCGGGATACTCTTGAATTACGTTGTAAAGAATCTGCAAACTGTCGTCAGGCGAACAGTCATCAATAAAAATATATTCTATACTATACAAAGTTTGATCAAATAACGAACGGACGCATTTTTCAATATATTTTTCTACCTTGTAAATAGGAATAATTACTGATACCGCGACTTTTTGTATATCGGATTCTTTCATGCTGCCAAAATGTTTGAGAGATACATTTCACACCCATGGCAGCAAGCATATAGTTTATTGCATGTCAGTGGTTTATATACGTGTATGGGGGGGGGTAGATTGCTTATATATCATTTCTGCCTGTTTTATGACATCATACTGGCATTTGTATCGTTCTGCTATATTGTGAAGTTCTATCCGTGATGGAGGATTTTGTAATACGGATATAATCTTTTCAGCCAATGCATTGCTATCAGCGGCTGGCTCATAATAGTTTAAAAGGCCCATTGTTGTTTCATATAAAGCGGTTGATTTATTAGTCAGGACTGGTATCTCGAACATTGCTGCTTCAATAGGTGTATAACCGAAACCTTCATGTAATGAGGGATGCACGAACAAAGAAGCACCTTGATAATAAGCGGCTAATGCTTCATCACTGATATGTTCAGCAACATGAATAATTCTGCCTTCCATATGATTTTCGACAATATAAGGAAGTAAAATATCGCGCCAATAAGGGGATTCACGTCCAATTATTACTAATTTATGGTTGATTTTATCCTTTATTGCATAAAATGCTTTTAACAATGTAAGAAGATTCTTGTACTTTAGCAATGTGCTGACATACAATATGTAATCGAAAGGAAGAATCTTTCTCTTCCAATTACTTTTCGGAATATTGATACTGTTATATATGACTTCGATGCGTCTGTTCGATACGAAAGGATATACTCTCAATATATCTTTCTTCACAAAATTTGATATTGCAATTATACGTTTACTCTTCAACAAAGCGACTAAAAACACAAAACGGACATTCCAATAACTCAATCCTGTATACGTTTTCAAATCTTTCAAATCATGAAAAATAGTAGTTATTACTGGGCTCTTGACCAGCAACATGAAACTCGTTGGATTTGTTGACAGAATGGCATCTGGCGCAAAAGTTCTTGACAGATGTCTCCACATAAAGATGGAATGTATCGTTGTAATTCTGTTTTTCCAAATAAAACCTTTCCTCTCAAATGGAATGATGGTTTTAAATTCGGGATATTTTTCTTTAACACTGCTGTAGATGTCAGTAGAACATACAAGTATTATATCTTTTTTATTTATATGTTCATTTAACCTCAAACCCTCCAACAGCCGCATCGACCATATTGTGATGCTACCGTTTTTACATAACCGAGACATGTCTATCATTAACCTCATAATAAGAACTATTTAATTAAAGAGCAATGAAAATATAACATATGCCTAATTGTAAGTACGGAGTTATAATATTTTGCGACGTATTGGTCTAATATCGCACTTGAACCATCAGTGCTTCCATCATCGACCAATATCACTTCGAAATCGGTGAATGTTTGGGTAAGTATGCTTTCGATGCAACGCGGCAGAAATGAATCAACATTATAAACAGGTACAATGACCGATAATCCTGAACCATATGCTTAAAATTTTATAAGTCTTTTACAAAAATTACGTAAGCCGCAATGTGTCATATAAAGTAGTACGATCAATAACAGAGAAAGTGTAACTAAACTTGCAACTCCATACAGGAAGAACTGCCAAAAATCGGCATAAGGGTCAATGGGTAAAATCCGTAAAAACAAATAGGTCATGCCGATCCCCGCACCGGCAATCGACAAATGTTTGACATACATTATAATATATTGCAATAGCCCGTATTTCAACTTGAACCGAAACAAAAACAACGGTTTCCAGCCCCAAACAATCACTATCAAACTTATCAACACGCCTGACAAGATGCCGTTTAAGCCATAGAAATATCCCAAAAGTATTGATAGCCCGATATTAAGAGTTGCTTCTATTACCGGTGCCCAAATATCGGAGAAGAAACCATGGGCAGACAGGTATGTATCGACTGTTTGTCTGGAAACCCCAATGAACAGAATTGCTGTAATAATCGACAACGTTGAAGTGGATAGCAGAAACTCTTTACCAACCCACAATGCGATAAACGGCTGCGCAAGTGCCATCATACCGAAACTCATAATACAGGCCATCAGAAATTGCACGCTGAACAACTCTTCGAATACAGACATAATGCGCTCGTTTTTTTCTTCAGCGACAAGATTGCCGACACTTGCCGTCTGACCTTTGATAAAAATGGTCGAGGCAAAATAGATAAGTCCTGTAACAATCAACATATAGTTGCCATAAATTGCTACAAGCGATAGCGAGGCGAAAGCATATATAATAATGGGTGAGATTTGAGCGAGAGCAACCCCTGCGATTTTATGGAAAAAAACCTGTCCGATTTTAGTCTGTATGGCGGGGTATTTCTCATTCAACTCTTTTAGGCTCATCGTACATGAAGTTAAAAATGGATAGGTTCGGGTTACAGTGCGACTGAGGGAGAAAGCAGATAAGACGGCAAATACGACTTCTAAAATCAGCCACCATATATATCCATTGCCCCAATATCTGATAACGAGAATTTGAAAGAGTATTTTTACCAAAACAACACTCTCATAACTATATTGTATTTTATACGACTTTTGATCGGCGGATAGCAGTATCTGCTTGTAATTGACAAAATATCCTAATAAGTTGCTAAATAATAATACGCCGAATGATGCGTAGGCATACCACAACGGCAATGGCATCTTAGCAAAAATCCACGGGAAGAAACACATCAATAGCGCAGAGCCTGCGATAACAATATATGCGATGCGCCGATAGAGTTTGCCTTGCAGGGCTACGATTTCGTTTATTGTCTGTTCATCCTTGTCATAAAATGGTTTATAAAGCGAAAAACCGACAGCCGAACCGACTCCGAGTTCGGCAAGATTAAGAACCTGCAACAAATTGGTTGCAGTAGTATTCAGACCGAGAATCTCCGTACCGAGATAATCGAGAAAGATTTTTCTGGAAAAGAATTGCAGTACAAGCTTGATAAAATAGAATATCAAACCTATACTGCTGTTTTTGATACTCTTCGCCGTGCGAGATTCCGATTGCATAAACTCGTCTATGAAAAATAATAAATCCTATACAAAAGGCTGCATAAGTTTGTGATTTTTAAAATATACCCAATATGATGCGGTTCATCAGACAGAGCCTATTGAAAATAGGCTTCAGTACGGCACCAACCTTGACTTGATTTATCGGCATGATAAAAATATTGTCATCTTTTATTCCTTATCTAACCGTTCCCTGCATTTGAGGAACCATTTGGAGTGACCGACATGAGTGCGGTCGCCGAAGCGGAGCAGGGCGTGGTAGAAGCGCGTGTCGCGCTTGCGGATGCAGGTGAGAAGTCCGTACAGCCCGAAAGTAACGCCGATGCCCGTAAGCAGCACGGCATAGAGCTGTACGTCGATCGATGCGCCCAGTACATAAGCCGTCCACCACACCCCTACGACCAGTATATTGAGCAGGATTTCCG
>CANQJI010000049.1 GCA_947624205.1 uncultured Akkermansia sp.
CCATTATGAGTGTAATCGGGTCAAAGTGCAAACACCATTTTTTATCCCTTCTCTTTTCCCTATGGGATGACAATGATCGAAAATCGTACGTCCGTACATAGAAAACGCACGTGTTTTCTACCGTGTTTCTCCTGCAATTTTCACCATGGTTGCCGTGATGCGACTCAACTCATCCTCCGTGATGCAGTACGGCGGCATCGTGTACACAAGCCGTCCGAAAGGTCGCAGCCATACGCCCTCCTCCACAAGGCGACGCGTGGTGTATTCCATATCTACCGGTTCGCGCATTTCCAGCACGCCGATGGCACCCAGTACGCGCACATCCGCTACATGAGGCATCTCCCTGGCCGGGGCAAGCTCGCGTTTTAATTGTTCTTCAATGCGCCGTACGGCGGTCTGCCAATCCCCCTGTAGCAATAATTCCACTGATGCCCGCGCCACGGCACAAGCCAGCGGGTTCGCCATGAAGGTCGGTCCGTGCATGAACACTCCCGCCTCGCCGCTGCATATCTCCGCTGCTACATCATCCGTGCACAACACGGCGGAAAGAGTCATGTACCCACCGGTGAGCGCCTTGCCTATGCACATGATATCCGGCTCGACTCCCGCGTACTCCCATGCAAACATCTTTCCCGTGCGTCCGAATCCTGTCGCTATTTCGTCGAAGATAAGCAGTATATCATGCCTCCGACAGAGCTCCGCCGCCTCGCGGAGGTACTGCGGATGGTAGAAACGCATGCCACCCGCTCCCTGGACGATTGGTTCGAGAATGAGCGCTGCTGTGTCCTCCGCATGATGCTCAATCATGCAACGCAGCGGCTCGATTTCCTCCTTCCGCCATATTTCATCCGGCTTCACAGCAGGCGCTGGCACAAAATGCCGCAGAGGAAGTGCAGCCCCGAATAGTTTGTGCATGCCCGTGACGGGGTCGCAAACGGACATCGCATTCCATGTGTCTCCGTGGTACCCCCTGCGGATAGTGATAAAGTTGTTTTTCCCGCCTTTCCCTCGCGCGTGCTGATATTGCACGGCCATCTTCATCGCCACCTCCACCGCTACCGATCCCGAATCCGCGTAGAAAATCTTCTGCATGTTCGGTGGAGTAATCCTCAGGAGCAAACGCCCTAGATCGATCGCCGCACTGTGGGTAAGCCCGCCGAACATCACATGCGCCATCTTCTCCGATTGTTCCTGAAGAGCGGCATTCAGCACCGGATGATTATACCCGTGGATTGCACACCACCATGAGGACATTCCCTCCACCAGCTCCCGTCCATCCGCTAGTTGAATCCTGCACCCCTTCGCCCGTACCACATGATACACCGGTCGAGGATCCGACGCAGATGCATACGGATGCCACAAATGCTCCCGATCAAATTCTGAATCTTTTTGCCTCTCGTCCATATCATCAGAACCGGCAGCCAACGCCAAAATGTACCACGGGATAAACAACCATCTTATCAGCGATTTTGAAGAAATCTTTGCCCTCCTCTCTTATAGAATCCTCCAGCGCCGACATGTCCACTGGACTGAATTCAGCTCCGGTTCCTTTGTATCGCTGAGTCACTTTTCCGTCGTAGCCAACGCTCATTTTTCCTTTGCCTATGATATTCACACCCAAATCAGTAGAAAAGAACCATACATGCTCACTTTTCGAAATGAAGGACCAGCCAAAACCTATATAGGGCTGAAAGGTGTTCCATTTGTACCGACCGAACACACGCCCTGCGCCTTCAACTTTGTACTCGTAATCCCCGAGGGAATAGATCCCATCCCTCACTCCCACGCTACTTAAATCCCCGGCGGCATCCACATGGAGCGGGGCGATATTCACCCCGGCAGAGAGACGAAACGCACCACCGAAGGGATGCACATCCAGAATGAGACCGCAGCAGCTGTTTTTCAATTTGCTTTTCACATTCACATTGCTCCACACAACCTCGCGCTCATACTGCAGCATCGTGCCGCGTACGCGCAACTTTATGCATTTGTTGAACGAGTAGCCGACATCCATTCCAATACCTTGGGTACCAACTGTCACGTCGGTAAAGACTCCGCGGAATTGAGTCTCCTCATTCTTCCCCGGAGAAACCTCAGAAAGCGCCGCAGCAGATGCCCTCGATTCGTCCTCCAATTCCGTCGCGTCCTGATCCTCTTCTGTCCCACATGTCAACCCTGCGACCGCCAAAAGTGCCGCAAACCATACCTTCTGTGTTCTTGCTCTCATGACCCCGTGAGCGATTTCTGTCGGAACGTGCGGTGATACACTACAGGACACCTAACATAATTGCAATGCATTTTTTCAGAAATCGCAAAAATATACCGGCAGAAAGACCTTGAAAGAGAGCAGAAAATTTGGCGGGAACGGAGAATCCGTGCTTGAAGGGAAAGGCAATATTCGGTAGAATGAGCTCCGCAAGATGTATGAGTGAAGAGAGCGTACCGGTTTACATGCAGGAAAACCCGAGCAAGATCCAAAGGATGTTCGGGGACTACTATCTGGAATACGCATCGTACGTGATTTTGGAGAGAGCTGTACCTCACATCGACGATGGTCTCAAGCCGGTGCAGAGGCGTCTGCTGCACTCCATGGAACGGATGGATGACGGGCGTTTCAACAAGGTGGCAAACATCGTCGGCGATACCATGAAGTACCATCCACATGGTGATGCGAGTATCGGTAGCGCGCTCGTGACGCTGGGACAAAAGAATTTGCTAATCGACATCCAAGGGAACTGGGGAAACATCCTCACCGGCGATGCCGCTGCAGCGCCTCGATACATTGAAGCGAGGCTCTCGGCTTTCGCCAAAGAAGTCCTCTACAGCCCGAAAGTGACGCAATGGAAACTCAGCTACGACGGACGCAACAGGGAGCCAATCGCCCTGCCGGTGAAGTTCCCTCTGCTTCTGGCGCAGGGTGCACTGGGCATTGCAGTCGGGATGAACTGCCTCATTCTCTCCCACAACTTTAATGAACTGATTGAAGCCGCGATTCACTACCTGAGAGGGGAACCCTTCGAACTCTACCCGGATTTTCCAACCGGCGGTCTTTTGGATGTAAGCGGTTACAATGATGGCACCGGCAACAGCCGGCTCCGCTGCCGCGCGCGGCTGGATACCTCTGCCAAACGACTCATTCGCATCACGGAAATTCCTTTCGGAACTACCACAGAATCAGTTATTCAAAGCATTGAATCTGCGCTGGAAAAAGGAAAACTCAAATTGGCAAAGATCGAGGACAATACGGCGGCTCAGGCGGATATTCTGCTGCACTTGCCGGCCGGAGCTGACGTGGAGAAAACTTGTAAGGCGCTGTATGCGTTTACCGAGTGTCAGGTGAGCATCTCGCCGAAAGCGGTGGTGATTCAGGATCGCAAACCAGTTTTCATGGGCGTGAGCGAGATTCTGAAAGCGAATGTGGATCACACGCGCGACATTTTGCGCCGCGAGCTGGAGGTGTATCTCAGCGAGTTGCAGGAGACCTGGATGCAAGCTTCGCTAGAGAAAATCTTCATCGAAAAACGCATATACAAGGTATTGGAACAAAGTGAGAGCTGGGAGAATTCTCTCTCTCAAATTGCGGAGAAGCTTAAACCGTACGTTGTGAATTTCATCCGACCGGTCACGGAGGAGGATGTTGTTCGTCTCACGGAAATACGCATCAAGAAAATCGCTAAGTATGAGATACATGAAGCAGAAAAGCGAATTTTATTACTTGAAAAGCAGATGGAGCAAACTCGTAAAAATCTTGCTCAACTCACACGCTTTACGGTTCGCTGGTTCGAGAATTTGCAGAAAAAATACGGGGAAGGTCGCGAGAGACGAACTGAATTGACGACGTTCGATTCCCTCACCCGTGCTGAGGCCGCCGTGGAGAATGAGACTCTCTACATTGACGACGAAGGGTTCGCCGGTTATGGAGTCAAAAAGGGTCAAGCCATCGAAAAATGTTCTACGTTAAGTGATATTCTCACGATTGATTCTCAAGGAGTAATGACGATAAGACGCGTGCAGGAAAAATTCTACGTAGGCAAGAAGCTGCTCGACATCCGAGTTCTGCGACCGGGGCAGGATTGGGTGTTCAACATGATCTATCGGGACGGAAAAGAGGGGACCTCATACGCCAAACGTTTCCGCCTCGGTGGCTTCACGCGCGAAAAAAGTTATTTCTTAACGCAGGGGACAAAAGGCTCCCGAATTTTCTTCTTTTCTGTTCATGCGACTGAAGAGGAAAGTGCGGCTTTGAGAGTCAATGTTTTTCTAAAAAATCAATTAAAAAGATTACATCGTCCTATACTGTTTGACTTCGCAAAGTTGCGTGTAAAAGGACGTGGCGTACTCGGAAACATCGTTACGAAAAATCCAGTGGAGCGTATAGCGCGAGCAATGGTAGATTTCTCTCCGGAGGAAGAATCGTCACTAATTGATAATAAATCTATTCTGCCAAAAAGACAAAAGGAATCTAAAAAGGAGACTCCTGACCCCCCGGAAACGCCTGAGGAAGACAAGCAAATGAGCTGGGATTTCTAAGTTCCGATGTCCAACATTATCCTCTTCAAATACCAGCTGCAATTTGCAAAAAATCCTCCCAATAAAACAAGCAAAAAACTTCGCAACTAGGAATCGCGAGATAATCCAAACTCAAATTCACACCAACCAGTTTTCAGCGTACAAAGAAAAGGATGGAGCAAATTATTGCAAATGCTGCGCAGGCCGGCGTGGCGGAATGGGTCTGCTGCCCCAGGACGCAAAACCGGATATTCCTCGATACCTTGGAGCGTTGTCCCTCGGTGCATCGATGGCAAGCGACAGATGAACGCACCGCGGGATTTTTTGCGTTGGGACGCATCCAGGCTACGGCACGGGCGGTGGCGGTGGTCGCCGGGAACGGGGCGGATGCGGCATCTCTTTTTCCGGCGGTTGTGGAGGCATATTACGAACGGCGTCCGCTGATTGTGGTAACGCTCGACACCCAGCAGTCTGACAGCGACTGCGGGGAATACGGACGAATCGTGCAGGAGAACCTCTTTCCTGCTTTTGCTCCAAGCATTCGCATCGAACTGCCCCGCAGGGATGGCTGGAGGGAACCGGACCTCGTGTCTCTCTGCGCCGAGGAATTCCCGATACACCTGCATCTGGTGTGTGCAGAAGAAATTTTACCATCGCAAGGTGTCATGAGATTGGTTCATGTGGCGGATCCGCCCCCAAGGCAAAAATTCCGCGGCTCTCTCTCTGAGATTTCGCAAGTTCTACGATTCCGTGCAGCACAGGAGGGGCTGGTACTCGTGCTTGGAGGATTGGATCCGGATGAACAGGAAAGTGCCCTATGGCTGGCACGCACCCTGAAAGCCCCCGTCTTGGCGGATGCCACCAGTGGGCTGCGGGAGAAACTGGATCCGCAGCTGCTGTGTGATGGGAGCGATCTGCTCATCGATAGTCCACCGCGTTACGTGCTACGCGTCGGAGCCGTGCCGAGTTTTCCCTTCTGGCGTGCACTGGAAGAAATGCCGCAGACGGATGTCTTCTCCATCACCCGCACCGGGCTCAGTGGGTTGCAACGCCCCTCCTGTGTGATTGAGGGCGAGCCAGAGCAAGTCGTCAAGGCACTGGATGATGTTGTCCGTGTGGGAGATCCGTGCGATTATTTTTCGGCAAGTCGGAAAAACGCCGGTCGGTGGGAAGAGCTGCTGCTCACCTACCCGGAAAGCGATGCCGCACTCGTGCAAGCCTTCGCGCAGCACGCGAGTTTAGCGGAGGTTCTCCTCTTGGGGAGTCCGGAAATGCTCGAATTGTGGAACACCGCGACGCGCCTGCGGAATCCTGTTCTCTACGTCCGGAGTGTCTCTCAGGCAGGCGGCTCGGTTGGTACCCTTCCCGCCTTCCTCGGCAATGCGGTGGACGCCTCCTTCGCCTGCGCGCTCATCGACACTGCCTCTCTTCTGCGGGATACGACGAATGCCTCCCTCCTTTCTCAACTCCCACCGGGCAAGCGCGTGGTCGGCGTCTTGAACTCGGGCGAAAATACCGACTTTTCCTCTGTCGATCTTCAGCAATGCGCTCGTCTCTGCGGCGCAGAATACTACACAGTGCGTAGTGAGGCGGACTTTGAAGTCATTGAAAGTATAGAAGAAGGGAACTTTGCGCTGCTGGAAATCCTACCGGATGCGGAACAGACACGCCTGCTCCGGGCAGCTTTCTGAAATCAACCAAACAGGAAGAAGAAATTACCGATTCTCAGAGAGTCACGCAGCGGATCTTTAGTTGCCGTAAATGCTGACATCTCCAAGGCTGCCGCTGCGGATGCGACGCATGATGGCGGAGACATGGGCAGCCCAGGGACTGCGGTTCTGGCAATAGATGCGACCGATCTGCGCGACAGTAACGCGACCGCGAGCCTTATAGTTGGCGAGGATACTGCCGAGATGGCGCACGCAATCTTCCTTGGTAGCGTAGTTGCGCTGCCCGCGGCGTCCCATGATGCCTGCTAGGTTATTCTTCGTGCGTGCTGCGTGTGACGTCGCATTCCCAGATTCCAGACGAATGATGGCCTCCATCAGAACGGGATCCACCTCATGAGATTGCGCCACTTCTTTAATCACCGGGCGCAGATCACTCACCGCATCACCGTGCCCCGGCAATGCCACGAAAAGGGCGCACACAACGGTCAATAAACATTTCTTCATGTCGGCATTGTAGCAAATGATATCCGTTATGTCAAGTTAGTTCTAACAACAATCTAACAATCAGTTATTTGATTTAACGAAGGGCTTATTCATCCAATAGGTTTTTGTGAATCGAAGGAACAGAAGGAGCAGCCCCCAGCGGCGCGAAACTGAATGTCGCCCGCGGCGAGACACGAAAAAGGCACCAATCAGGAAAATTGTGGATTGACGGAAGTGGGGAGTAAGTTTATGAGATAGGGCAGGGGATAGTGGAATCTCTCAGATTGCATGATTCACTCTCCCGCATCGACCCTTGCGAAGAAACACGCTATCTCCGAGAGGACAATTCACCGCATTGATTGTGCTGTGTTAGAGATGGAGATTCCTTGAGTGAGAAATGGAGATTGTCTCCGCCCCTTCATTAACCCAGGAGCAGGAAAAATTCATTCCAATTATCGTCCCCGCCTGGAGACAAAATTTTTCGCAATTTTCGCGTATCTCGTAAATCATGGCAGGACACGTTGCTTCGGAGAAAGCCGGGGCATGGAGGAATGGCTTCGCCCCTCTCTTCTTTTTAGGATTTGCCACGCATGCGGTCAAGATCAGGCGACAGGGCAGACGCATCAGAAAACCCAAAGGCAGGGAACTTACTTCCCAGCAAAAATAACCAAATTTGCAAAGCTATCCGCGATTAACCTGATTTCAGCATCCGGAATGGGTTCTATAACGCCTGATTATCAGCATATTATAAAACCATGTGTACCTTTTTTGTGCCCCCAATGGTGCTTTTTAGGAATCTGTGTCATACTCTACTGCCAAGGATGGAATCAGTCGCTCGGGATAGCGTTGCACGGCGTTAAGACGTACCCAAAAATAGCCCGCCGGTGTAGGGCCACCGACGGGCATAGGTCTCAGAAAGGAGGTGTATCTTTCCACTAAAGGAAGTTGACACACTTCTAGGGTCATTCTACCTCTTTCCGCGCTCCTGTCAATCTGATTTTCTTGCCGTCCAGCGCGCCCGAGAAGGTGGGGATAGGTCAGGATGGACAAGGTTACCGCTCGGACGGTTCAAGCGCGTTCTGCGGGCTTCTAGAGCGTTCCCTGCATACTGCCATGGGATTTGCTCCTGTCTTCTCCCTCAGGGGTGTAACAAAAATGAATTTTTTGCGGGGAAAATATGCGTATTTTGGGCAGTACACGGCCGCAATGAGGCAGGGGGCGTCACAGTACCTTGGCCGCTCGCCCCTACTTCAATATGCGTTTCGCGTTATGCTGAAGCCTCACTTCTGCGAGCGCGCGCAATCGGTCTTGCCACTTCTCCTTGACTTTCGGATTTGTGATAGTCTCCGGGATAGATGGCCCGATATGCGGATAAATTCGCTTGTCGGTCGTTGAGTAGATATAGGCAATGACACCCCTCTTCTCCTGCTTCCTGCGTTAAACAAATGGCTTGCTTCCGCTTGCGGCTGTTCGAAGAGGCGTGTGCTTGCCACGGTACACCTCCATTGAGACTTCATACGGCTTTGGCTCCTTCTTCGTCTCGCCTTTGAAGCGTTTGAGTTTGAAGCGGCTCTTGGGTACGGTCTGCCGCCCATTGGCGTACACCGGCCATGAAGCACGGCGCGCACCTGTGAACGTTATGCGCGCTCCCCAAACTCCCGAGCCCCACGGGTTCCACGCTGTTTCAATCCGTGCATGCTTCTTGCGAGCCGCAGACGAACTCACGGCATATTCTTCCGCTATGGCATCTCCTATGATTTTGGGCGCGCGTTTTACAAGGTCGGTCGCCGTATTGTGAGCAACCTTGTTCAGGTCTTTTCCCAGACCGCGAAAATGCTCCTTTATTTTCTTCATCCCTTTGTTGAAGCTGACTTCTATCATGGCTTGTCCCCTTTCTTATGTCATATTGATTTGTTCTGTTTTTTTCTTAATGCACCCTATTAAGTCGAGAGCTATACCGGCGTCTCGCCTGGAGCTTGAGCCGTAGGATGGTGATAGTTGTTCAAGCATTGATTTTGAATCAGTAAATCGCGTGGTTATGATGGTAGGTTTACTATTAAGCTGCCGCTCGTTGAAGATTTCAAAAAGGCGTTCGATTTGTCCGGGTGAGGGTTCCTCACTGCAAAAATCATCAACGATAAGGACGGTGCAACGAGCATATCGAGCTATCACGTCTTTTAATTTTTCGCCTTTGAAGTTTTTGGAGTCGTGGAGTTCTGTAAGAATGCTAGAAAAATTGACATATTTCACGTGGACGCTCTCACGCAGAAGCTCCACTCCGAGACATAGAACAAACTTGGTTTTGCCTGTGCCGGTTTTCCCGCATACGATAAGATTGCCCGGTGTATCAGTTGATTTGTGCTTTATGAAATCACATACCTTGGAAGCATAACAACAACCTTTTTGTCTCACTCTGCAACAACTCCATTCTGAAATGTGAGAGTCGTAATAGCACAGCGGAATGCACGCCTCATTGAGTATCTTGGCAAACTTCTCACGGGCTACTCGTTCCTGCTCTTTCTTGTACTTCTCCTTCTCCTCTTCCCGCGCTTTCTGGCTTTGCTCGCAATCGCAATCCCAATAATATCTATAAAAATCCAAACTTGTATCATTCCTCACATCATGGCGTCTAGCTTGCTCAAGCCCACCCCATAAACTCAAAACTTTTTTATTGCAGTATGGGCAGATATCGAACAGCGGCTTGCCCTCCATGTCGTAAAGCTGCCTGATTTGCGTTGGAACGCTCATAATTCTTCGTCTGTTCTGGAATCCAACTCCTCCGCCTGTTTAAGATATTCATCCCTGCGGTTCTTATACCCTTCATCATCCATGCTGCGAGCGTTGCCGCTTCTGTGCTGCGGTCGGGTTCGTTGCTTCCACTTATCCGCGTACGCCCTTGCCGCTCCTTTCCAGTTTCTCAGGGGCTCCCCTGTTGAGTCCGTCCATCCGCGCTCCTCATTCATCCGCCAGAAGTCCGCTGCGCACTCCCCCGCCTGCTCGTTGTTTAAGTTTTTTTCGTGTCCCCTCAAAAACTCCTCCACTTCATGGATATTTTTCGGGCGGCGGGCTTGCCCGCTGTCATCATCATCATCAAAAAATTTATTGGTTACGTCCGAGTTAAGTTGAGTCTTGTCTAGGTTGTTGAACGTCCGTTGAACGTCCGTTGAGTTGCTTCCTTGCTGATTTGCCCTCTCTTTCCGCGCCTCTGCGGACGCCTTCCCGGCGTTCGAAGTTTGCTCCCTTTTAGCGTTCCTGCGGTCTTCCATCTCTACTGAATATAAGTCAACTATGATATCATCACCTTCAATGTGCCATAGCCCCGGCGCGCCCTTTTCAATTAGCTTTTCATACTTCTTATGCGGCAATCCGATTAGCCCGCGCCAAGACGCATTTTTTGAATTTTTTAATCCAAGTTTTATGCGGTTACCAACATTTTTTTCAAAACATTGCATCGAAAGTAGCACAGCCATCTTCATTTCTTCGCCGTGACTCATCGAAATTTCTTCTTTTTTTCTAGCATAATCGGCAAAAATTTTTCATCATACTTCATGATACCCTCCTTTCACCGTGGACTAGTACACCCGCGCACCACTCCGGGAATCCTACCTTCTTCCCCACTTTGGCGAGCGCATCACGCCAAACCGTCCATGCCCAAGTTTCCACCATCACCGCGGCGCGCTCGGGGCTGTCCACCCTCACCGCTGGTACCCCGTACCGGACGGCTATCGCAAGAAGCAAATGCTCAACTTGCGCAAGGTTCGCCCGTCCCATGCTCACCATCTGCATCAGCTCCATCTCGCTACCAATGACAAGAAGCCTTGCAAATTGGTACCCCCTCAGCCGGTGCATTTCCCGCATGAATCGCGCCCTCTCCCGCGTCAACGAGCCCACAAGGTCAGCTATGCTCTTGCGCTCCACGGCAAAAACTTCTTCGAGCCCCTGGACGGAGTAATCGCCGGTTTGAAGAGTTGCCCATTCACTGCGGAGATGGGAAAAGGCTAGAGGTCGTTGTTCGCGCGTATCGCAGACAATGCAAGGAAGCTCATCGGTCTTTGTTCCTGCGTTCATGGTTTGTCTGGTTCCTATCGTTTCGCATGGGTCTTTTGTCCCTGTGGCGAGCGGCTTTTTCCATAGCGTATAGCACGGCAAGCCCCACTTCCTCCGGTTTCATCCTCTCAAATTCATCAAGGATGGAAAGAGGTATCATCAGGAAATCAACTCCGTTATGCTTCATCGTCATATCGTCTTTCATTTTGTTTTTCATTTCATCAATCGGTTTGCGTTCTCAGTAAATGCGGCTTCAATATCCTTGGCTGAATAAAAGGTATCGCCCTTGCCATTCAAGCCATAGATGGGGGTCTGGACTCGCACCTTCTTCTCTTCCCTCAAACGCCGAACCCAGTTGAACGCTTGACTCTTGCTCACGCCGTAAATGCGCATTATGTCCCCAATGCGGAGCCATTGGGCGAGCTTGACAAGCATGGAGGGTGTAGCAACTGGAGAGCCCTCCCCAACGCCAAGTAGTTGAATCAACGCTTGTTCGTCATCGATATTTGCGGGATTTGTTCTCATGGGGTTAATCTATCGTTATACGCTTCGTTTAGAGTTGAGCCAGTTGATAACGGTCTCAAGGTGATAACGGACTCCCTTTCCGAGCCCGTCTCGCCTTTTTCCGATAACGACCTTGGGGCATCCCTTCCAGCTTCGAATTGTAGCCTCACAGACTCCCAACTCCTTTGTTAATTCATGCAATGTGAGAAGAGCCTTGCTAGGGCGCGCGGCTGCTCTCATTGGAATATTTGTATATGTAGTTTTCATACGACCCCATATTATGTGAGAAAATTAGATTAGGGGAATGTGGAAACTAGTTTCCACCCCCAATTTTTTTTCAATTATGCTTATTAAACATAACTCAATCCCGATTTTTGAAGAAAAATACTTAAGAAAAGTTAAGTATCTGACAAAAAAGGGGGCCTACCATAAAATTTATGTTCTTTTATCCTTTCGTGTATGCGCTCTTATGCGCTTTTATCATTTTTATACAATATTGGCAGGCGAAACAAATCAATCAAAAAAATCAGCCGCCCCGGCATTTTACCAAGGCGGCAGAATTTGCGTCGCTTTGATTTCGTTCCCTGTGGAGCGCATCAGGAGCCCCTTGCCGGGCGTGCGGCGTCCCTTAATCCGCCCGCGTACCGCAAGCCCGTTGTAGGGGCGTTTACGCACTCGCTTTCATCTGTACTTTCTCCATCCGCCTGCGCGCGGCGTCGATAGCCATGTCAATCTCGGTGTCGGAGAATCCCTGTTTCTTTAGCTTCAGTATTTCAACTTTTTCTTTGAGAAACATGTGCAAGCAACCGATTTCCGACCCGCTAAACCCCGCTATCATGTCGCATATTTTTTGCCTTATTCGTTGCTCATCACCGCCCGCATATTTGTTGTACTGTTGCCTACACTCAAGGATATCGAATCCTTTAAAGCGTAGATAATCTCTATCTTCTTTTGTTCTTTTCATCGTCGTTTGCGTAGTTGTTGCCCTTCCTGTTTTCACGCCTCTTGCGCCCGCGCCAAGCCATACTTTTCAAATGTGAAAAGCACCGCTTCGAGCATCCACTGGTCAATCGATATGCCCTCCTGCGCGCTCGCCCGCTTCACTCGGTCGTAAAGCTCACGGGAAAACTCAATTTCAACTGTTTCTTGCTGATTGTCGATGGTCGTTTTCATGGTCGTACTAGGTATGTTGTTCATGTTGGTATGTGTGTTGTTGGTAAAATCGACGCACTCACGCACCTTGCCGGTACGCGCGCGCCGCCGAAGAGGAATCAATGACGGGTCCGGCATCCTCCACCGCCGCCGCCAACGAGGAAAGCACGTTCATGCGCATCGTAAGCGAGCCGGTGAAATAGCCCCTCTCCACCTCCTCGGAATCGTGCCCTATCGTGTCACGAATCGCATCAGGCGAGAAAAGTGCCGTGCCCGTCATCCCGCCGCGCAAGTAGGTAGCCACCGTGTGCCGGATGGAGTGGAAAGACTTTGCGCTCACCGCGTGCCGGTTGCCCTTCGCCTTCCCCGCGTCCACCGTCCCCCCAATCATCCCGTGCGCACGAAGCAGGGCTGTAAACTGCGTTGAAATACTCGTTCGTGAGCTGCCCATGTAATAATGAGCCATGCTCGGGAAAACATACTCCTCCCCGCCCGTAGACTGCGTGAGCCGCCGCATCAATAGCTCCCTCAACTGCGGCAAAATCGGCAAACAACGCTCCTTGCGCGTCTTCACCTCAACCAGCCGAACATACCCCTCTCGCCAATTCACCGCATCCCATCGAAGCGTACACACGTCCGACAGCCGCAAGCCGCCGAGATAAAAGCTCACCGCCACCATATCGCACCACGGAGCCAGGAAGCTCTGAATCATGAAGTGAATCTCCTCCAGCGTAAACGGCAACCGCTTCTGCCTATCCTGCCCCCGCTCGGGGATTATGGCGCGCGCCTCCACGCCCATATTGATACCGGCAAAAGGGTTCTTATTCATATAATCATCCACCTCAACCGCCCGCTTGAAAGCCGTTGAAACGTACATACGCACCTGCTCCACCGTACCCCGGGCAACTCGCCGCAACTCATGCTGCACGAATCCCCGGCAAATCGCGGGCGTAATGGTATCAATCCGCCTGTCTGCATCCGTGCCAAGATAAGCCAAGAATAAATTGAATGCCCGAGTGCGGTTCTTCTCTGCACCCTCTCCCGCCGTACGTGGAAAATCAGCAAGGTACTCCCTCACCGTTGGAATCTTCCCCGCACCGCCGTGAAGCTCCGCCACCTTGCGCACAGCATCGCACGCTTTATGTGCGGGCGTCTCACCCGTGGAAGCCGCCTCCATCGCCGCCGCCGTCTGTTCTGCCATAGCCCGCGCATGCCGCCCGGCTGCCCCGGCTTCAATGCGAATGCCCGTTGAACGCCGCACCTTCCGCCCGCCCTGCTTCCAGCAAGTAATCCAACATCTGCAATTCTCTCGTTTTTCAATCCAGCTCATAATCGTGATAAGTTTAGATTTCACTAGGGCTGCGGCGATTTTTTTTATGTGACCCTAAATGTGACCCCACTGTATAGTACCCTCTGTACCCCTGTCAAAGTGAAAAAGAGTCCTGTCAGGCACTTATGAACTTTACAAACCTCTAACACCCCCAAAATGTAGCATCCGGAACGGGATTCGAACCCGTGTTGCCCGCGTGAAAGGCGAGAGTCCTAGGCCTCTAGACGATCCGGACTTTCTCTTGGAGAAAGGCCACATGAGCCCTATCCAAGACGTTGAGCGGAGAGAATGTAGCACAAGAAGGGCAACTTGGCAAGCACAAATGCAGGGCAAACGCATTAGAAAATGCGTTTGCCTATGTACGATGTACGATTTTCGATGTACGATTTGGGGAGATCGTGCGCTTGCGCGCGAATTGATTCACCGGCACCCAGTCCGTCAGTTCGGCCATCAGGGGCGACGCATTTGCGTTGTTTGTCTCTTCCCTGGCAGGTGACAGATGTGTTGTAAAAAAAGCCGCCCGGTTCCTGCGAACCGGGCGACAACTAAGATAACGATGAAAACGAGAAAAATGTTTCCCAAAAAACCGCTACCAGGAACGATTAGGCTTCCTGTTTCGGGGAATCTTCCGCGGCGGGTGTTTCCTCTGCAGCAGGTGTCTGAGCAGGGGTAGTCTCAGCGGGACTTGCCTCAGCGGGAGCAGTCGGAGCGGGAGTTTCCTCTACCGTCGCTTTTGGAAGATCGATGATTTCTATGAGGGCCATAGGTGCGCTATCTGTCTTGCGCTGACCAAGCTTTACAATGCGCGTATAGCCACCGCAGCGTTCAGACGCAGCCGGGGCAATAAGATCGAAAAGTCTTTTCACACTTGCGGGTTTTGGCAGCGCAGCAAGTGCCTGGCGACGCGCATGCAACGAGCCGTCCTTGCCCAAGGTAATCATTTTTTCTACGTACGGACGCAAAGCTTTAGCCTTGGCCAGCGTTGTGGTAATCCGTCCGTGATCAATGAGACTGCAAGCCTGGTTGGCAAGTAAAGCCTTGCGGTGCGATGCGTCCCTTTGAAGTTTAGGTTTTTTTACTCCGTGTCTCATATTGAATCAATTCTTTCGTTTGTTTGTTGTTTTATTCGTCAAAACTATCATCATCATCATCGAACCCGAAACTCTCAATGTTGTGGGTAATGAGATCCTGCAGCTCATTGGTGCGCGCCTTTTCTTCAGCCATTTCGCGCAAGCGCGGGGCGGAAGTTGTCGGTGTGATGAGACGTGGGTCGAAGGTCATGCCGAGGGAGAGTCCGTACTGCACAAGCTTTTCCTTAATCTCGTTGAGGGACTTCTTACCGAAGTTACGGTACTTGAGCATCTCGCTCTCTGTCTTCATGGCCAGCTCACCGACGGTGGTGATATTGGCGTTATTGAGGCAGTTTGCAGCACGTACCGACAGCTCAATTTCATTGACGCTCATGTTGAGCAACTTGCGCAGGTGTGCCGTATTAGCATCCTGATCAGCTCCGGCGCCCTTTTCAAAGGCGATTTCGCGGTCAGCGTCTTCCACGAAGACATCCAAGTGATGACGCAGGATACTTGCAGCGTGCAGCATGGCGTCGTCAGGTGAGATGCGTCCATCCGTCCACACATCCAACACAAGCTTGTCGAACTCGGTCATCTGACCCACGCGGGCGTTGTCCACAGAGTACTTCACGCGCGTGACGGGTGAGAAAATAGAATCGATAGGAATCACGCCGATGGGGCGATCCTTTTCATTGTTATCCTCAGCCGTATAGAAGCCACGACCGACATTCACTTCAAAGTCGCAGTCAAAGATGGTGTTCTGATCCAAGTGGCAGATCACTTGATCCTTGTTGACCACGGAATAAATGTGATCATCAACGATATCCGCCGCCGTAACAATGCCCTGCTTTGTGGCGTGCAGGGAGAGAGTGCGAGGCTCTTTGCCATGGTGGATAAATTTGATCTTTTTCAGGTTGAGGATGATTTCAGTAACATCCTCGACAACGCCCGGCAAAGAAGTGAACTCATGCTGCGCACCGGCAATACGAACGCTCGTAATAGCGGCACCCTCCAACGAGCTGAGAAGCACGCGGCGCAGGGAGTTACCCAACGTGTGACCGAAACCAGTTTCAACCGGTTCAGCGATAAAGGTGGTGTGATTTGCATCCTCCGGATCCTGGATGCGCCGGAGCTTATTGGGTATTTCAAAGCGGCCGAGTTGAATGACCTCTTTTTCCTCTTTTGGCTGGATATCAGACATGGTGTAGTGTAGGTTGACCGGGTTTCCCCTCATGCGAGCTTGCTTCTGTGATAGAAACGAAGGACCGACGGTCGTTTGACATGACTCGCGCGGAGGGAGGATACACGCTCTACCCAAATTTGGCAAGACTTTTTCACGAAGGAAGACGCATTTTGTTTGCTTTTTGGCTTATATCGGCAGATTATATATATCTGAGCGGGAGGAAAAAAGAGCTTGTCGTCCCATCATGCGCTCGGTATAGTATACCCACATGAACTGCATCATCCACACAAACGGGACAAAGACAACATACCAGCGAATCGACAGATGTTGGGATGGGGGACAGCTTGAGGTGCCGTTTCTTTTCTGTTTTTTCACGGAGAACGGGCGCCTTCAATTCAGGGCGCGCAGGGAGGTAGCCGCCGTCCCGAATCCTATCGCTCGTCCTGGAGTTTTCACCGAGAATTTGTGGAAATACGACGTGATGGAGTTTTTCTTGACGGCGGAGGGAACGGGATCCTATTTAGAGTTCAATTTGGCAGCAAATGGGGCATGGTGGGCAGCTGCATTTACAGAACCGCGCGTTCCCTTGCCCGGATTTGACGTGCAGAAATTGCGAGTTAGCGCCACCGGTCAAATGCAACAGAATGCGTGGGAATGCGAGGGGGGTATCAACTTGGCAGAGGCTGAACAATACGGGTGGTGGGGAGGAAGTCGGGAAATCCTCCTCTGCGCGTGCGCAGTGCTGGTGAGAAACGGTAACTTTCGTTACCTGAGCACAACCCCGACGCAGGAGGGGAAGGCAGACTTCCACCGCCCGTGGGATTGGATTCCGGCGTGCTTTGCCCCTTAATTTGCAGTACGTCGCGCAGGAGCGCTCTTCTTCCTACCGCCCTCCAGGGAAAGAGTGAATGGCGTAGCAGGCAAATCGTCTGAGTTCACGAGATTGGGCTCCATGAAAACCGCCCAACCATAGCGTATTATCTTAGGCTTCGTCATACCCTCAGCTCGCACGAGGAGATCGCCATTGGTGATCTCCGCCGTGGCCGGCACAAACTTCTTGCCGTCGGAGGAAAGCTCGAACCCAGCAATGGGTTTGCCATCCTTGCTGTGAAGCCCCTTTGCATAATCGAATTTCACGGAGAGGGCCTGCCCGTGCTGTTTGACGCTCGTGGCAACCGGTCCGGAGAAGGGAATATCCTTTTTCTCGTACACCTGTGCTGCGGCAGTGGCGGCGAGACGTTCGCCAACCTCCAGCTTGCGCGGAGGGTGTACGTCCGCGCTCGTTGTGCCAAGATCAAGCGTAGTAACGCAATAGACCTTCGGCAGCTCCCTGGCTACGGTTGCCTGAACGGCGCGAAACTCCGGCCAATAAGCACGCAGTGGGGTCGTATCCTTGATGCGCGGAAGCTGAACCTGGATGAAGGGCAACTCTGATTGACCGAGTTCCGTCCGCCAGCCATTGATGAGATCCGTGAGGAGCCGCTTATTCTGCTCCTGATCCTGGATTTCCGCATCCGACTCTCCCTGGTACCAGATGACGCCGGCGACGGGGAAGTCACGCCAAGGAGAAATGCCTGTCTCAAAAAGGTACCCCGGCTTATAGGGATGCGGGGCCGATAAATCTTTACCGATATTCTGACGTGCCCTTCCGCGCACCCAGGCGGACATGTATTTGCTGTCCAGCCAGTGCAGTCCCAAGCAATCCTTGTACTTCTTTTTTATCACGGCGGGGGGCATCCACGCCATCATTTCCGATCCCCCCAAACTGGCATGCACCACAGCCACCGGCACACCGAGCAGCTCATGCAGCTTGCGGCCAAAGTACCAGCCCACGGCGCTCATGCGCGGGCAGTCCCCTGAGCCTCCGACATGCCACGCCCCCTCGTACATGCGGTTTTCTTTGAGGCGGGTCAGTAACTCGTCATTGTAAACGCCGGGGCTTGTGTGCACTTTGGGCTCGGCGTGGTAAAAACGAAATCCGGGGATGGCCGGCTGATCCAGCGCAGCCTTATCCCTGGTCTGATCGAGACGAAACAGCATGTTGCTCTGACCGGAAGCGATCCACACTTCTCCCACCAAAACGTCCTCAATTTCTACCTTATCTTTCCCCTGGGTCACCACCAAGTTCTTCCCCTCGGCGCAAGCCTCCATGGGAGGGAGAACAGCCTTCCAGCGTTTACCTTTCACTTTGGCGGAAACTTTTTGATCACCGAAGGAAACTTCCACCGCGCCTGACCCCGTAACGCTGCCACTAATCGGCACAGCACGTCCGCGTTGCAGCACCATGTGGGATTCATAGATAGGGTCAAGCTGTATTTCGGCTCTCGCTTCGACGATAACACACAACAACAGCGACGCAAGTGTGGCAATGGTAGTTTTCATAGGTTAGCTTGCTCAGAAATTGATTTCGGAAAAAGAAAGAAGGGTTACATGCCGACGATCTCGTAACCTCCGTCCACATAAATCACCTGACCGGTGAGGCTGGCTGCGCCGTCGGACGCCAGGAAAGTAGCCGTTGCGCCAAGTTCTTCCAAGGTGCAGGAACGCTGCAGCGGGCTCCGTTCTTCATACACCTTGAACATTCCAGTGAAACCGGATACGCCACGCGCCGCAAGAGTCTGAACCGGACCGGCGGATATGCAATTGACGCGAATGGGGTTCTCGCGCCGACCGAGGTCGAATGCAAGATACTTCGCACATGTTTCCAACGCGGCCTTTGACACGGCCATCAGGTTGTAGTTAGGCACCACCTTCTGGCTGGCGTAATATGTCATGGCCATGATAGATCCGCCATTCACCATGAGAGGAGCCACTGCGCGCGAAAGCGCGATAAGGGAGTAAGCAGATACCTGCAACGAGAGATTGAAAGCATCCCGCGGAATATCAGAGAAATGTCCCTCCAGGCATCCTTCCATCTTGGGTGCAAAGGCGATAGCATGCAACATCATGTCCACGCGATCCGTCTTGTTGCGCACAAAATCGAAGAAATTGGCGATAGACTCATCGCTGGCCACGTCCAAATCACAGATGGGGGTATCCTCGCCGAAGGTTTCTCGAACGAGCTTGATGACGCCGTCTTTCAGACGCTCTCCCTGGTAGTTGAAGATAAGTTTTGCACCGGCGTCATGCCAAGCTTTGGCTATGCCAAATGCGATACTGCGCTTGTTCGCCACGCCGGTGACGATACCAACTTTGCCTTCCAATGGTTTTTCGAGTGACATGATAGTAATAGGATTCAGTGTAAAAATTATTCCTCCGGAAACTCCTGAGAGATGATGCGAGCATAGGTGACGCTCATGCGCACCCCCATCTCCTCCATGTGTTGCACCTTGTTGCGGATTTCCTCCTCCGGCACATTGAGGTCGTCTACCACGTATTTGAGTCGGTAGTACACGAGCCCACCCTGCCTCTCCAGAAGCAGCTGCCCTTCCGGCAAATTGGCATTCAGCGTGAGCAGTAGTTGCGCAAGCTCCGCTACGTCCTCCTCTTTTACCCTTGCGCCGAAGTATGCGTCGAATACCAAGCTACAAGGCTCATGCAGCTCTGTGAACATGAATGTGCACGGCAGTCCCGTCGCATCTATCGGCAGGTATGCCAACCCAATTTTCTCACTGCTCGGTCCCATTGTAACCCACTGGTACTCCTCACCGCGGGAAATTAAATGCAGACGCACTTGCGCTAACAAATTCGGTTGCTTGTTCATAATTAGTGGATGAAAAGGGAGGAAGAACCGCGTATGATCTTTATTTCATGTTACTGCGACACACCTCCTGAGTCAAGTCCTATTTTGACCAGCGAGAAGACTGCGCATTGCCTCAAAAATAAAGTCACCGAAGGGACGTAAAAAACGGGGAAAAAGGATTCTCCGAAAGTTTGATGCC
>CANQJI010000050.1 GCA_947624205.1 uncultured Akkermansia sp.
CAGACGGTTTGCTCCGCAGCGCTTTCGCGCTTTAGTCGGGCCTCTCAGGATAAGACATGCAGCTTTCTCACAGTGCAAGCCGGATTTACCATGCGCTCTCTTGACAGAGTATTGGGCAAGCACGCTCTTTTCACAAAAATTTGCGTTGACTCCAAAAAGGCATCTGTCAGTCCCTTACAACTTCTACCAGACGCGAAAAAAATCGTTTTTTAGGGTGGCCAGTGGGATTCGAACCCACGACTCTCAGAACCACAATCTGATGCTCTACCGCTGAACTATAGCCACCATCAATGAGTTCGCAAAACGAACGCGGGCGTAGTTTACAGCGAAATCTCAGTAATAGCAAGTCTAAAATCAGGTGTAAGTGGATTTTTTTTCATGGGCGAACGATTATTTGGATTTTACTTGTTTCCGCCGCGTGCTTTACGCGACGCCTTGGGGAAACTTTTGCACGGCTTTGGGGAACAGTTCTTTATCGCACCGTTCTAGCCGCAAAAGTGAATATTTTGTGCCTGGTTCACTGATAAGGCGATACCGAATTGAAGGTTAGAGGAATAATGCCTTCGACGAATTTCGAATCAGATGCCGATTATTGAGCGGATTTTACTGCGAGGCGGAAAGCTCGGATAGTGCTGGTGGGGTTGGCGATGCCGCGTCCGGCAATGGAGAAAGCGGTACCGTGATCTGGACTGACGCGTAGGCGAGGTAGACCAAGGGTAGCGTTCACGGCGTTATCAAAGTCCAGCAATTTGAGAGGGATGAGAGCCTGATCGTGGTAAGGGGCCACAATACCATCGTAAAGTCCAGAGACCGCATCACGATAGACACAGTCCGGCACGCAGGGGCCAGAAATGGAAGCGCGTCCGATGAGGGATTTTTGTAGCTGCTCAACAGCCGGAGAGATGATTGATTGCTCCTGGGAACCAAAGGCACCGCCTTCGCCATTGTGGGGGTTGAGTCCAGCAACGGCGATACGGGGATGAGAAATGCCCTGACTAAGGAGAAAACTGCAGAGGAGATTTGCGACCGAGAGAATTTGCTCCGTCGTGAGGGCGTGCGGTACATTTTCCAGCGCGAGATGAGTGGTACACAGGGCAACGGTCAGATGTTTCCCGGTGAGACACATTGCAAAACGGGGAACCCCGAGACGGGAGGCAAAGAATTCAGTTTGCCCAGGAAAGGGAAAGCCGAGGCGTTGCAAGTTTTCCTTACAAATGGGGGCTGTCACGACAGCTTCGATGCTGCCGGAACGGAGGGAGTCTGCAGCTGCTTCCAGTTGGTCCCATGCAGCGCGTGCCGTAGATTCCGTGGGGATGCCCGGGGTGCAGGGGATAGCACTCCCCATGGGCACGAAGCGAGCATGAATTCCGGTAAGCGAAGATAGGGCTGCGGCGACCACCTCCGGTCCGATGCCAGCTTGATCACCGAGTGTGTAGCCGATGACCGGTGATTGTAGCGCACTGCTCATGGCTCTACCTCCTCTGCAGCATCGTCGTTCTGCAGGGCATCAGTGTGGACGGGCTGGGAAGTGGGGATCGGACGAGCCACGCGAGGACGGAATGAGCGGCGAGTGTTGATGTACTCATCATGCGATACCCGCGGCACAAAGCGCGTCTCAGAATTCACTGAGGTATGGTAGACGGCGGTGACGGCGACCCCAATCAGGGCTATTAGCAAAAGAAGTACTGCAAAGAAAGTTTTCATGGCAGCAAGCAATGGTGAGAAGAAGGAGATAGAAAAAACGAAAGGAGGACTGAATTACGATTTTGAGAATTCGGAGCGTTTGCGTAGGTGAGTTGGGAGGATGTGCATGTGGTCGCGGTATTTAGCGATGGTGCGACGAGAGATGCGGATGCCCTCCTCAGCAAGGATCTTTTCGATTTTGGCATCACTGAGGGGGGCAGTCGGTGATTCGTGATCTACAAGATAGCGGATGCGTGCTTGCACGGCTGCGGCAGAAACCTCAGTTTGCATTGCAGAGTTTGTTTTCATATCAGCTGACGTCTCTTTCTGAGTCTCCTCGACAGGGAGAGATGCTGAGAAAAAACGACGCAATTCAAATACTCCGAAGTCACAGCGCAAGAATTTGCCGTTCACCGCTCGCGAGACCGTGGAGACGTGCATGGCGGTGTCGGCGGCGACCTGTTCCATTCTCAGCGGCAGGAGGTGGGAAAGCCCCTTGAAAAAAAAGGCTTTTTGGAATCGAACAATTGAGCGTGCAACAGCGAGGATCGTTTCTTGGCGCTTTTCGATGGCACGAATGAGATCTCGACCCTCACTGAAACACCGTGAAAGGTAGCGGCGCAATTCCGGGTGATCGACTTGTTCAGTGAGCATTTCACGGTACTGGGAGGAGAGGGCGAGACGAGGTACGCCCTCGCCGGTGAGTGAAACATGAAGTTCCTGATCAACACGCTCCACAGTGATATCCGGCACAAGAATGCATCGTTCTGCGGGTGAAAAGCTGCTGCCGGGATCGGGGTTGAGACGCGAGATACGGTGAGCTGCAGCGGCAACTTGTTGTTCAGAGGCACCCAGGGAGCGAGCAGCAATAGCATATCGATGGCTGATGAGATTTTCCCATTCTTCTGCCACAAGGCGGTAAGCAAGAGAATCCGCCTCATCTGACCGGCGGAGCTGGAGCAGCAGGCTCTCTTGCAGGCTACGTGCTCCTACGCCCGCGGGTTCTAGATCCTGAACCACATGTAGTGCTTCGCGATAACGTTCCGGATGTATTGTATTTCGGAGAGAGGAGTCATCACTCAGGAAACCGTGGGTATCTAAGTGCGCAACGATTTGCAGTGCATTGTGCTCCAGAACAGGGGGAAGAGCGCTCTGCAATATCTGCTCTTCGAGATGGGAGATGAGCGTGGTTTGTTGCGGGAGAGAATCCATCAGCAGATCGTGGCGCTCCGTTGCAGCGTAATCGAGATGATGAGGGCGTTCATCATCCGATGCGGGGACGGGGGGAGAAGTGATTTCCTCCAGCACAGGATTGGCACTGAGAGCCTGGTTCGTCAGATTCTTGAGTTCCATGAGTGTCGCTTGCAGGGTGCGTAGGAAGAGCTGCATCGAGCTATTCATGTTCATGCTCTGATGCATTCCTTGCTCAAGCCTCACAGGGGATGTTTTCATGGAATCTATTTTTTGTTGGCGATGGTGGTAAGAACGCTGATTTCCTCAATGGTGCTTTTATATTCCTCCAGGGAAAGCTCACCGCGCAAACGGGTGCGGAGAAGATCAATTTTAGCTTCCAGAGTAGCGTTTATGGCCTGAGCGCAAACCTCATCCACGTAATTTTCCATCCACTGGTCACCGAGATCACCGGTGGGCACCTTTCGCAGAGCTTGCACTTCTTCTTCGGTCAATTTTTGCGCGAGGATATCAACATTCGGTTTCGAGTCTGAGGTGGGGGTGAGTTCGAGAACTCGCTGCAAAAGAGCCCCTCCTGTTAAATATCGGATAGGTTCTTGCAAATCTTCCACGCGCTCCATCAGCATATGGTGCGCCTTTGTGTTGCTGAACATGAGGCTCAGTACTGCATTGAGAGCGGGATGTAATGTAATCGATGGAGCTTTTTTCTGTGGATCAATTGTGGAGATCCCATTCTCATGTATTGCCTCTCCCTGATCTTCTGCAGGATAATCGTCCTGAAATTCATATGGTTCGTGGGTGGGACGTCGCTTGTGTTCTCGCACGGCACGGTTGACGGATTCTCGCATTTGATCCAACCCCACGCCAAGGCGGGTGGCGAGGTCTGCGGTGGATATATCGCGCTGCACGGCACTATGGATTTCTGCCGCCAGATCGGCCATGCGCTCTACTAATGCGGCGCGAGAGGGAGCATCATTTCTGCAGGAGAGGAGCTCTGCTGTAACGCACTGCTCGAGGAAAGGCTGAGCCTCCTTCACAGCTTGTTGCAGGATTTCACCTCCCTGCTCACGAGAGAGAGAGTCCGGATCCTCCCCGGCGGGTAGGGTAGCACGATACACCGAGATGCCGGCAGCGGCGAGTTTACGGTAGGTTTTTTCCGCCGCCGCGTTTCCGGCGTTATCCCCATCATAGCACAAAATCGCTTTCCGAGCGTATTTGGCCAGCAATTTGGCGTGGTCGTCCGTGAAGGCCGTGCCGAGTCCTGCTACAGCATAGCGCAATTCTGCACGTTCGTGGCAGGCGATGACGTCTAGTTGCCCCTCGCAGATAAGAGCGGTACTGCCAGCTTTTGCCATAGCAGAGGTGGCTTTGTGTAGTCCAAAGAGCAGCTCTCCCTTGTGGAAAGCGACAGTCTCCGCAGTGTTCACGTACTTGCGAGGATCACGGTCTGGCTGCATGATGCGTCCGGAGAAACCGACGACCTCGCCGCGTATGTTGCGGATGGGAAACATGAGGCGATCGCGGAAAACGGGGAAGGAGCCGCTGGAGTTTTGTCCTGTGAGGTAGGCTTCTCGAAGGATTTGGTCACCAAAACCGCGTGCACGCGCCAGATCAGACAATTCACGAAAGCTCGGCGGAGCCCAGCCAAGCTGCCAGGATTTGGCGATGTTGATGTCGATACCGCGTGTTTTAAGATATTCGCGGGCATCAGCGGCATCTTTGCTGCGGCAGAGAAGTTTGTGATAGTACTCCGCTGCCAGCTCATTCACTTGTACAACGGCTGATCGTAGTCTTCGTTTTCGTGCAATTTCCGGGTCATCCTCTTCTTCAATGACCGGAATGCCGTTGATGTCTGCGAGGCGTCGCAAAGCCGTTGGATAGTCCAAGTTCTCGTACATCATGAGAAACTTGACAGCATCCCCGCCAACGCCGCAGCCAAAGCAGTGGAAGCTCTGCCTCGCCGGATTTACATGGAAGGAGGGTGTCTTTTCGTTGTGGAAAGGGCAGCAGGCTTTCCATGAGTACCCGGCGCGCCGCAGCTGTACGTACCGTCCCACGAGATCCACAATATTTGCAGACTCTTTGATGCGCGCTTCGCATTCTGGGATGATACGTGCCATAGGTGCCGTTTATTGTAAGAGTTGGCGTAAGTGTCCCTCGAAACCGGGATAGGAGGTGTCAATGTTCTTGCAATGTCGCAGGATGGTTGTACCCTCCGCGCGGAGACCAGCAATCAGGAAGCTCATGGCAATGCGGTGGTCGCCAAAGCTGTCCAGCTCGCAGCCGGTGAGAGGAGCTCCGCCGGTGATGATCATGCCATCGTCGAATTCCTCCACATCCCCGCTCATGGCGCGCAGATTGGTCACGACCGTGCGAATGCGGTCGCTCTCCTTCACCCGTAGCTCTGCCGCATGGCGGATTACAGTTTTTCCCTCGGCAAAGGCTGCAGCGATGGAAAGGATGGGAATTTCGTCGATGAGGTTTGGGATTTCCTCCTTTTTCAGCTCGGTGCCGTGCAATGTGGAGGAACGTACGATAATGTCGCCGCTTGGTTCGCAGGAGGTCCGTTCATCGACGATTTCAATATTTGCCCCCATGCGGCGCAGTACGTGCAATAGAGCTGTGCGCGTGGGATTGAGACCGACTCTGCGGAGAATCAGTTTGCTACCCGGAATCATGCAGGCAGCGATCATCCAGAACGCCGCAGAGGAAAAATCTCCCGGGATAGCAATATTGCTTGCCACGGGTAAGGCAGCCCCCTCCGTTCGTATGGTGAGTCCGTTATTACACGTTGTGCAGGGGATACCGAAATGAGCGAAGAGTCGTTCCGTGTGGTCACGAGTACGAGAGGGTTGATGCACTGTGATCGCTTCTTTGGTAAACATGCTCGCGAGCAGGATGGCGCTTTTAACTTGCGCACTGGCCATGGGAAGGGTGTATTCAAGGCTGTGCAGCCCTCGACCTTCAATCTCCAGAGGCGCACAGCCCGGCTTGATGCCGTGTGCGGTAATTATCGCTCCCATGAGTTCCAAAGGCTCAATAATGCGTCCCATTGGACGGGAACAAAGGGATGCATCTCCCGTCAGGCGCGATTTGAAAGGGAGGGCCGCAAGAACACCTGCCAATAAACGCATCCCTGTCCCGGAGTTCCCGCAGTCTATTTCCTTCTGCGGAGCCGTTGGGTGCATACCGGTGCCAGTGATGGCGAAAGAACGGACATTTGGTTCCTGTTCGATCACAGCGCCGAGCTGCTGCATTGCCGCCAATGTGTGCAGACAATCCTCACTGCAAAGGAAATTTGCAACGGTTGTCTTGCCTTTTGCGAGTCCGGCAAGGATCGCCACGCGGTGCGAGATGCTTTTGTCGCCGGGAATGCAGAGCTCCCCATGCAGCTCACGAGATAACTTTTCGACTTTCAGAGTGTCAGTGGACATGTATTTCAAGATATTTTTTAGCGAATGCTTCTTTCAGTGTCGAGGCACGAAATGCGCGGATGGCGATTTCCGCCTGCGCACTGCGGATGGCCCCTTTCAGACTTTCCTTGCATTCCTCAAATCGCGGGGTGTGGGCAGGCGTAATCTCTCCCGGCAATAGAATATGCCAACCCCAGCAACTTTGCACGAGTGCGAGTTTCCCGGGCCGTAGGGCTCCATCTCCAAAGAGTGGTAGCCCAGGCAGGGGAAAATTCTCTGTATTTTCTACAATTCCCAAATCTCCACCACGCGCGGCAGAGGAGGGATCCTCACTGTGGGTCCTGGCAAGTGTTGCAAAGTCTGCACCTTCCTCCAATTCGTGCATCAGGTTCTCTGCACGGCGGCGTACGTCTTCTGCATCCTCGCCAAGGGAGGAGAGGAAAATATGACGCAACGGACGGCTTTCCGGCTGAACGAGGGAATCCTTGATGATTTCGTAGTGACGAAAGGCATCTTCATCGCTCACGCGGCAGTGCGGCTCAATAACGCGCTGGAGGAAATGGATATCCTTCAACCGTGCCGCTAGCTCTTTCATATATGTTTGTCGTGTGAATCCCTGGCTCATCAGCCACGTGTCGAACACATCGTTCGAGGGCGCGCGAGTAGCGAGATGTTGTACTTCCTGCTCCGCGGCTCTCGTTGTGTCCGGCAGATTCTTGTCATTGTAACGCGATCGCAGGCGTAGCAGGGTGTCGTGCACCATCTCCATGAGCATGGGCGTTTTTTCTGCTTCCGGTGTGGTGTTGCGCCCACGCAAGTGGTTTTGCTGTTCCATAAATAGGTCGAGCTGCGCCCGCGTGATGACTTTCCCATATACGATGGCAGGAGCACTAGCGTTTTCTACCGCGGCGATATCTTGCTTATGCAATAGCCGCCATACTGGTCCCTCCCAGACAAAGAGGTCGACAGACAAGTAAAGCAGGACCGTTCCAAAGAGCGCCAGCTTGATCACCGAGATATGGAGAGATGAAAATTTCACCGCACACATTCTACCCTCTCCCCGTTCCCTTGGCAATCCAAATTGGCGCTTCTTACGAACGCTTGTCGATTGCAAGATCTGATAGACAATGAGCTGGCGATTGCTCTGTCGAATATGGACAATAAAGCTGCCTGAAAAACCTATTTTTATTGGGAAAGATGCGAGAAGAGGGGGAGTTATTTCCAATAATTCGTTGAAAAGATAGAAGAAAAATTTTCAAATAGAAACCTGATATGCGTATCTAAATACGTGGTCATCGGAAACAATAAAATAAAACGAGATCAATATGAACAATGAGAATATTACAACACAAGAAGAAGAAGCAATGATTATATTGCTGCGATCACTGGAATTGCACGCAACGGAAGTCGTGCATTTTGTGCAAGAGGGACTCAAGCGAGGACACGGAAAGTTACTGTGTGCTGAGCGCTGCCTTGAACTGGGGCAGGCGGAGATGCAGCGTACACGGCGCACGGTGAGCTTTGCGAGGGCGGTGCAGGCAGCAGCCGCGGAACGCAAGGATCGACGTTTGCGCACGCGGAAAGATTTCCGTTATCTCACCAAGCGGCTCATGACGTCATGTCCCGGATTGGCACGTAGGCGTGTGCGCAGTATTCGGAGCGAGGAATGTGCGGAGTGGCTGGATCAAACGTTTGACACACCGAGTCAACGCAAGAAAGGACGAGCTGCGCTCAGTGGAGTTTTTTCGACGTCGCAGAGAATGGGATGGTGCACGGAGAATCCAGTGAGTCGCATCCCCATCCCAAGGATACAGGAAAAGCGTATTCGCATTCTCACTATGGCTGAAATTAGGCATCTGTTGGCAACAGCGGAGACGTACGAGAAAGGAAAGTGCCTGGCGGCGGTGGGTATCATGCTTTACGCAGGAGTGAGACCGCATGAAGTGGCGCGTCTTACATGGGGGGAGGTTCATGAAGAAGCGGGAGTTATATGCATACCGCCGCAACATAGCAAGACGGGAGGAGGTAGGCAGGTGACGCTGCATACGCCACTTGCTCAGCTGTTGCAGCGTGTGCGGCGGGACGCATCGCCTCGGGTAGAAGAAAAGATCTGCCCGAGTAACTGGCGTAAGCACTGGACGGAGTTACATCGCGCGGCAGGGTGGAGTGGTCGATGGCAGAAGGATGAGGACGAGTCTTCAACGAGGTGGCAGCCAGATGTACTGCGGCATACCTTTGCCACGCACCACCTTGCTGCGTATCGAAACTATGGCGAGTTACAGGTAGAAATGGGACACCGTGATGCTAGCCTCTTGCGCACACGTTACCTCTCCCTATGCACCCCAGTCAGGGAAGGCATCTTTGGAGTGGCGCCGGTTCCTGTTGCTCCTGCTCCTTACGCTGCGCTTTTTGAGAATTATGGAAAAAATAACCAGCGTTTATGAATAGTTGACCACAGTATTTTCTGTGTCGCTACTGCGTGACTCCTGAAACCTTTCATCCGGAGGATGGAAGGTACAAAGTGTTCGTCTTTACATTATTCCTCTTTTCGGACTCTGTATTGTCTGAAAATCGGAAACAGCATAGCAGAACCAACTGTGCCCTAGGAAGCGGACCCCAGAGGAGCATTTCTCTGAGTTATACCTGGCCTGGACCGTCAAAGCTTGGTTGTGTTCTGCGTGCTATTTATATTGAGCAGGATCGATGTTCAAGCGATGGATGCGGTAGTTCAGTTTACGCAGGGTAGTGCCGAGCTCTCTGGCAGCGGCAGACATATTGCCGCGCGTGCGTTTCAGAGCGGAAGTGATCAGTTCAGACTCGAAGGCATTGGTGAGTACCTCCATTGGTGTCGCCATGTCAGGGGCCTGACTTCGATCAGGCAAAAGAGATTCGGAGCCGGTGGCGGCGGCCGTCTGCAGGGAAGGGGGAAGATCAATGGCGTTGATATCGCTGCTGGTGGAACGAATAACCGCGCGTTCAATCATGTTCTCCAGCTCGCGAACGTTGCCTGGCCAGTGATAACTGCGCAGCATATTGATGGCCGGTGTGGAGAGACGTTGCACATTCTTGTGATAAATTTTATTGTACTTGGTTAAGAAGTAATCAGCAAGGGAGGTAATGTCATCTTTTCTGCTGCGCAGGGGAGGTACGACGATAGGATATACGGCCAGACGGTAGTATAGATCCTCGCGGAAATAGCCGTCGTTCTTCATCTGCTCAAGATTGCGAGAAGTGGCAGCGATGATGCGTGCGCGCGTGGGGATAGGCTGTTGGGAACCGATACGCTCGAAAACCTTTTCTTGTAAAACTCTCAATAGCTTCACCTGCGTCTGTACGGGAATATCCCCGATCTCATCCAGAAAGAGAGTGCCTGAGGAGGCCTGCTCAAAGCGTCCGATACGTTGGGAGATGGCTCCGGTGAAAGCCCCTTTTTCGTGACCAAAAAGTTCGGATTCAATCAATCCTTCCGGAAGAGCAGCGCAATTCACAGCTACAAAGGGACCATCTCTGCGGTCGGAAGTTTGGTGAATGGTGCGGGCAAGCAATTCTTTGCCTGTGCCGGATTCGCCGAGCAGCAGTACCGTTGCGTTGGAGAGAGCGACACGTGAAATTTCCCGGTACACGGAACGCATGGCGGAGGAGTGTCCAATGATGCTGGGGAAGCCGGTATTGTCACCCAGCTCATGGCGCATGCGGTCGTTTTCACTTTCCAACTGCTGGCGTTCTGCCATCTGGACCCGCACATTCTCCACGGCATCAGCCAGGATATTTGCTACGATTTCCAGCAGATTGATGAGCTTCTTCAGTGTGTCTTCTTCCAGCACAGGGAAAGAAAGAGATAGTGTGCCAATCACAGAACCGCTGTGTTTGATAGCGACACAAAGAAACGATTCGCTCATGTTACCGTGCAGTGCTCCCGTCCGGTTCAGGAAGGAGGAATTACGAGATGTATCGCGCAGAACAGCCGATTGACCGGTTTGACCGACGCGACCGGTAATGCCTTCTCCCAGTCGATAAGTGCCCCGCGCTTGTTCTTCCTGAGACAGACCGAAGGAGGCCACAATAGCGAGATCATCTCCTTTTCGCAGGCACAAAGCTCCTTGCGGGAAGGCGAGATTTTGCTGAAGTACCTGCAGGATTTCCGTGAGTAGATCATCCACCTCTCGCTGACGCACCAGCACTTTTGACATCTGGGAAAGCACGCGCAGTTCGAGACTATCGCCGGAGAGTTCCCCCAATGGATCCTGAGTCATGTATCGGTCGCGGGTCATGGGCATCAGAAGAAGTTGACGGGGAATGAGGTGCCGATTTCACCCAAGGTGAAAGAGATACCGAAGCCAGTTTCTTTTTTGCCGCCATTGTCGCGGAACATGAGGGTTGCTCCAGCGTACCACGGTCCCATCTTGCGAGAGAGTGAGAATTGTTGGATAGGCATGCGCTTTTCCTCCACGTCCCAGCTGATGCGGGCGGCCAGTGTATAGCGCTCGTTAAGGCGCATGTTGCCTTGGATGTATGCGTAGTTTGAATCTCGCTGAATGGGGTGATCTTTTATATAGCGGTGCCCTACCTGCGTCTCAAACCACGAGCAAACCATCCATTGAAGAGAAGTGTTGTACTGGTAGAAGCCGTCTCCTTCCTCGATTGTCGGAGTCTGGGTTTCCAGGAGCAATCTGCATTGTCTGGTCATATCCAGCTGAACGATAGAATAAAGATTGGAGAAAATGCTTTCTGTGTTGGGATTGTCAATGTTGTAATCAAGGAAGAGATTCCAGTTGAGAATGGTACGACTTTCTCCATCGTAAACAGTGCTCAGCGTATTGCGAATACCTAGTCGCCACACGGTCCATTTTCCCCAGCCGTCGATCCCTGTGAATTCCATCAAGTCCAGTGGCATTGGGTTCACTGTGCTGCCACCCAAGCGTGTGGACCAGGTATCTATCTCCGGTACAAGAGGGTTGGACGAAGAGATGATGCCGTGCGACACACCGGCGTAAGGATGAAAGATATGGTAGAGACCATTGATGCCCATGAGAGGGATGCGCACGGAGGGGAAGTATCGGGAGAATTTAATATCGAAATCACAGCCAAAATACCCGAAGAAGCGGTTGTCAGCGCCCACGTCATCTACTCCATAGTACCCGGCAAAGCCTCCTCCCACCTTCGGGGTGATATTTAGGAAACGCAGTACTTTCAGGGAAGTTGTTACTTCATGGGTGCTGTTCAATCGAGCGTAATGTCCACCATTGAGCAAACGGAGATAGTACTCTTGCAGCCCGTCTTCGTTGCGCAGGTTGTGAAGGCGTTGCAAGTAGTTCATGCGTTGATCAGCCGTGAGGAACTGGTGCATAACGCCGGCGCTGTTCCTCGTCTCGTAGGTGATGGAGGTTCTGTCAATGGCTGTCCTTGCGCGGTAATAAGATACCTCGACCCTCTCATCTGTGCTGTAGTAGTTATTTGGTGCAAAGCGCGTAAAGAGCATGGTTTGGCTTTGCTTATCCCGGCGCACCAGGCGTATGTTGTTGTCTGGTCTATTATTGACACGTGCTTCATCCTCAAAAAAGTCCTGCAACATGTATTCATCACTCAGTGCGTTGATGTCCGTCGCTATTGACCAAGTGGCGTCGCGGGAGCCTTTTTTGCGAGGAGTCGGAAGTTTGTGGATTGTGCTCAGAGCCAGGCGGTAGCGTCCATGGCGGGTATTCTTGCGAGTTTCTCTTACAGGGTTGATGTTTGGGTGCTTATCGGCCGCAGTATAAAGAGAAAGTCCATGAGCATCGTGGTACAGACGGGTATCCTTGAGGTTTTTGAATTCCATACCTCCTGCCACGCCACGCCGGACTCGGTAGTCCAGCAAGGCTGTAGCGAGGTAATCTGCTGTGGGGATAGCTCCATTCACTCGACGATTGCCAAGCAGAATGCCGTAGCGATTTCGGAGGTAAGCCCCCCAAGTGGATTTGATCCCGGGCATCGGCATGTACCCTTCGTCCGGATTAAGGGAGTGGGTGATGGGAAACCATCCCAAAATTGGAACGCGCATTTCATGATCTGCCGTTGCGATGCTCAGGCGTGAGATGCGACCGTAATCGCCGGGATATATTGTCAATTCTCCTGTACCGACCCACATTTGAGGCACTTGGACATCCTCTGAGGATACGTACCCATCATGAATCACCATGAAGTTTTGCCCCTTTGCGTCTTTTTTGTATTCCACGGCTGAGCCGCGTACGAGCATACCCTGCACCTTCGCGCGAATTTTATTTACACGGGCGTATCCGGTTTGCCAGTTGTAGGAGCCACTTTCGGCGTGAGTGAGAGTGTCCCCATAGTAGATCACCAACGGACCGAGGAGATCCGCTGTGGTACTGTCCATTTTGGCGAGTATGCCGGTAGCGTAGATTTCCTGCCCTTCCACTGTGCGTAAATAGAGCAACTTTTCTCCATTCCCGGTGTAGAGAATGTTTTTTTTCTCTTGATCATATTCGACGCTTCCGTTTTCGTTATGGATAACCAGAGAGTCCGGGATTTGAAAGCCGGAGTTTTGAGAAAGTGTCTGGATAGCCATTTGCGCCGTGCCTAATGCCGGTTCCCCCTTCGCCACCATTGCATCATCAGGAAGAGGGATAAAATTTGCACGCCCCTCAGCACCGTTGCTTACCTGAGCCAGTATTAGAAGTGCACACACCATCCACCACGTGTCGCCATTGCGCGTTGCAGAGGTGACTCCCGGTATGGAGCATTGGCGTCTCAGATATCGCATAGTCTTACTCGGAGGCGGTGTAATTTTTTCCTCTGTATCGTTGTCGGATGCGTTCCGGGGTTTTATCCAGCTCCACCACAACCAGACAGTCCAGCACACCGCCGAAGTCGTTATCGATGCCGAAGGATACCATGCGACCACCTAAGCGGAGGTATTGTTTGAGCAGTACAGGAATGCCTGCACCATTCCCTTCAATTTCGCTTACCATAGAGGTCAGAGCACGCACATCCGGCAGGGCAGAGGAGAGCAGGCGACTATCCTCCGACCTCAATCCCATGCCGTTTGGGGGAAAATAGGCTTTCACTTCCCGCTCCATTTCTCTGTTCATGCAGTTTTTGCGAAGAAAGGAGAGAATGAGCGAGCGAGAGGCAAAACTGTAGTCGCGGGAGATGCTTACCGTGCCGTAGAGATAGCGGTAGTGAGGATACTTGTTGAGGTAACGACCGATACCCATCCACAGGGTGTCCAATGAGGCGGGTTGGCGCTGATATTCCGGGGTTATGAAGGCTCGCCCCATCTCAAGACCCTGTGCGATCATCCTGCAGAATTTGGGACTGAAGCGAAAGAAGGAAGAATTATAGATACCTTTCACGCCCTGCTGCTTGATGAGAAGATCACTGCGTCCGATGCGGTAAGCCCCGGCGAGTTGCTGCTCCCGACTGTCCCACATGATGAGGTGTACGTAATGAGGATCCCATTGGTCAGTGTCACTGGCCTTGCCGGTGCCTTCTCCTACATTGCGGAAGGTGCGTTCCCGCTCGCGTCCTATCTGCTTCATCATGTGGGGGATTTTCTCCGCCGTGGTAGCATACACGCAGAATGGACTGCTTTCTCCCCTGTAGCACAGGCATTCCTCCGGGAGACCTGCGATTTCTTCGCGGAGGATTTCATTATTTTCATTCGGCGCGATTGGCTCTACTTCGTCGGGTGAGAGGATAGGAGACACCTTAGCTCGAAGCGCCATGCTCGCTGGTTCCTCATAGCTCAATAGCATGCTGCGCAGTCGCAAATAGTCTGATAGCTGGGCATCGCTCTTGCCTTCAAATACCGAGGGAAAAACAGGCTTGCCAAGTCGGATGCGGTGCAGAGTTCGACCATCGCGTAGAATTTCCCGTGGCAGGAAGTTTGGACGTAGCCCCCGCGCCATCATACTCACCACTTGGAAGAAGACCCCTGTGCGTCCGGAGATGTGCATGGGAACAACTGTGGCGTTGGTTTTGCGAATGAGTGCAGCGATATTCTCTTGCCATGGATCATCGATCACTCGACCATCTCTCGGTGAATAAGTGGCGGCTGATCCGCTGGGAAAAACAAGAATGCAGTGTCTGTCCTTGAGCCAGCGTAGAATCTCCCGTATGCCCGCCATATTGGCTCGTTTTGCGGCTTCACCACCGTACACATCAACCGTGATTTCGTATGGACGCATGCCGCGTACGCAGTGTAGGAATTCATTGACTACTATACGAACATCATTTCGCACACGGAGTGCCACATCTCCGAACATGAGACCGTCTGACATGCCGTGTGGGTGGTTTGAGACGATGACGCACGGCCCCTCACGCGGGATATTTTCCTCCCCCTCCAAATCGTAGAACAGATTCAAGTACCGACAGGCAAGATGGAAAAAATTTTCCTTACTACCTGCTTCCCAATCATTTTCAATATGTTCATGGGCTACGTTAAGTGCATGTAATCCCAGTTTTTTTTCTCCCCATTCCACCAGCCAATTCGGCAATTTCTTACCGAGCGGAACCTGTTCGGTAAGATCAATCATTTTGGGGTGTTTAAAGTTCATGATGCTGCTTATTGGAGGCACTGTTGTGCTTCCGGACGCTTCCTCATTCTAACATACCCAATCCCGACGGTCAAACACCATCTCCACGGCAAGCGCATTTCAATGTGTCTGCCTTATTCCGATTTTTTCAGATCAATTGCAGGGCAATTTCATCCGCTAGTAAGTAGCCTTTCGGTGTGAGACCCAGTCTCATGTCATCCTTACTGATATTGGCAAGACCTTCCCGAAGTAGCATTGGGATAACTTCTCTTTGATCCTTTTCCCGCAATAGAGCGAGAGATATTCCTTCATCTGTGCGCAGGCCAAGGGAGATGAGCTCTGTACGGTGCATCTCAGGTGTGATGTTCTCCTGTGTGCCTGTCGGGAGAGCTCCCTGACTCAGGGCGTCGATATATCCGTTCGTATCCGGTTCGTTCATGTAGTGGGTACTCTCCAGCGTGCCGCAGGCACCGGGTCCAAGCCCTACGTATTGTTCCCCTCGCCAGCAGGAAAGATTGTGCAGGGACCTTTCGTTTTCTCCGAATGCATAGTTAGAAACTTCGTAATGGCGATAGCCTGCGGCGGAGAGCAAATCATGCGCCAGGGTGTAGGAGAGCACTTCCTCGTCTTCGGTTGGCGTACTGATGGGAGAGGCAGCAAAGGGGGTGCCCGGTTCGAGGGTGAGGCTGTAAGTGGAGATATGCTCCGGTTTCAGCGCGATGGCTTGTTCCAGAGTACTGCGCCAATCTTGTTGACTCAGTCCGGGCAGGCAGAACATCAGATCGATGTTCACTCTCATTCCTCCTTCTTCTCTCAGCATGTGCACACTTTCAGCAATATCTTTCGGACTATGCTCCCGACCGAGAATTCGGAGGATGAGTGGATCGAAACTTTGAGCACCCAGTGAAACTCGTGTAATGCCCAGCATCCGCCATTGTTGCACCTTGGTGCTAGTGAATGTGGCGGGGTTTGCCTCAAAGCTCCATTCTTCCAGTTGCGTGAGGTCCAGATGGCTGTGCAGACCATCGACCAGGAGGCGCAGGTGAGTCGGTGAGAGCATGCTGGGTGTTCCTCCACCAAAATAAAGCGTTCGCGGAGCAGCTCCTTCCGGTAAGCGTAGTTTCGCTTCTGTCACTATTGCTTCCACGAATCCTCGCAGATCCGTTGCTCCTGGAGTGTGCTTGTAAAATGCACAGTAGGGACAAATCCTATGGCAGAATGGGATGTGAATGTAGATGTGTTCTGCCGCTTGCATGCTTGAAAGATGTCTGAGAGAGAGGAAGGACGCTATGGCGTGATCGTTTCGCCATCCTCTGGAATTACAATATTCTTCAGATTCAACGCACGAATGTCAGCGCGTGTCACGGTGAGGTGACTTACAGTGTCCATGTGGCTCGCTATGATGAGCGAGTTGGGTGCGCAGGCCGAGATGGCTCGAACATCGTTGATATCCATGATGAGCCTGTCCCCGGTTGCCATTTGCGCGCCGCAGGCGTTGATGATAACGACAGCAGGATGGTACATCTCCAGCGCCTTCTGCACTTCCGGGCACCAGATGGTGTCTCCGGCGAGGTAGAGGGTCTTTTCGCCATTGGCGGTGAAGATGACTCCCATGGCATCATACGGCATACCGATGCTGTCACAGATGGGCTTGATGACAGCACGCTCGCCATGCTGAGTTTCGGTTTTGATGAGTTTGACTGCGTTGAACTCCGTTCCGCTTTCGTCAATGATGCGTACATCCGTAAACCCATGTTGTTTGATGATCCCTCCGTCTATCTCATTCTGTACAAAAAAGGGGACAGTTTTTCGCAGTGCTCCGAGTGCGATTTCATCGATGTGATCCGGATGCCAGTGCGTCAGGATTACAGCGTCCACATTGATGATTTCTTCTACGCTGAGAGGTAGTTCGCAGCGAGGCTGACGAACCTCCGGGTGGATTGCCGAATCAAAGCCGGGCATCGATTCCTGTGGCATCAACCACGGGTCGATCAAAAACTTCGTGTCATTGTAAGTGATAATGAGAGTAGCGTTTCTGATTTGGTGAATCTTCATGGCGTGTGTTCCTTGCTTTTTGAGATGCAGAGAGGGGTGCCTATCGTTGAAAAATCAGGGCGAGTGACTCTAACGCCACTCGCCCCGAGAGAATTTCTTTCCGCCCGCATTTTACAGCTCAGAGGCTGCAGCCTTGTCCAGAAAGAACACAGCATCTGAATGCTTCTGCAGGAAGGAAGCCGCCACATCCGCCGTCACAGGTCCCTGGATGGCTTTCTTCACGATAGACGCTTTCTTCTCTCCCCATGCCATTAGACGCACTTTCTTGGCGCCCATGATGGTGGCAACGCCCATGGTAATGGCAGTCTTGGGCACGTTGTCGAAGCCGCCAAATGCCGGCGCAGCATCGGTCTTGGTAAGGTCATCCAGAGTGACTTGGCGGGTGATGGTGGAGTCGTCGGACCCCGGTTCGTTAAAGCCGATGTGTCCGGTGCGACCAATGCCGAGGATCTGCAGGTCGAGTCCACCGCAAGCCTTGATCTTGGCCTCATAGGCAGCACAGTGAGCAGGTATCTCCTCCGGTGCCAGTGTGCCGCAGGGCAGATTCACATTCTCTGGTTTGATATCGATATGATCAAAGAGATTGTGGTGCATGAAGTACCAGTATGATTCCGGATGTTCGTGTGGAAGACCGGTATACTCATCCAGGTTGAAGCTGGTCACATTAGCAAAAGATAGCCCCTCTTCCTTGTGCAGACGGATCAGCTCTGCATAGAAAGGAAGCGGCGTCGCTCCTGTAGCAAGGCCGAGTACGACGCCCTTGCCCTCAGCAGCACGCGTGCGGATGAGTTGAGCTACTTCTGCCGCCAATTTTTTGGCGGCTTCCTGCGGTGTATCAAAAACCTCGTATTTCATAGCGCCGTCATTTTATACTCTTGTCGCGCAAAATCAACTCCAAAATAAACCATGATTTCTGCCCGCATTGCCTCCGCAATGCCTCAAAAGTAAAGTCACCGAAGGGTTGCCAAAAACGGGGAAAGAGAATTTTCTGAAAGCTTGATGCCTCAAAAAAGAAGGGTTAACGTCAAAGACATGTCACTAAAGATGAGTAAACAAGAAAGAATAGAGTTGCTTTCTGCGTGGGAAGCAAAAAAAAACTGTTTTTTTGACTCGGGCCTTCAGCAAAGCCTTGCATATGCCGACTAGTATGCTATACCGTTGGGTGATTGTTTATTTTGAAGCATTACGTTGTTTGTTTGCGTAGGCTCTCGCCCTATGACCGATGCAGGAGTACAGCGTTTGCTCTTCGGGGTAGTACTCCAGCCACAACAACAGATCTTTCCGTCCATCCTCCTGTACTTGAAGGATATACCCGTGTCCGCAGCGTTTCCAGCCTGCTGACTCCAAGGCACGATCGAATTGCTCCGGAGGCGGGGTCTCCAGCCGTACCTCCAGTTCATTAGAGTCGATATCGAAAATCGCCTCCTTCACCTGCAAAGATTCACAGGGGATGCGGTAATTCTTGTCCACCCACTCCGGCGTTTTCCGCACATGATCGGTGTACTCCATCACCATTCCTGCTGACACAATGAGGAGCAGGAAAAGCGCTAAAAGCCCCGCAGAAATGCCCCCGACCACGTAGATAATTACGACCCACGCAGAGGGTTTGCTTCGACCACGTGTTTTCATACATAGCATTTTACATAACGAGTACATGCATGACAAGAAGAAAGCGGCAGAAGCTTAAGAAAACGAAAGGAGAAAAATTCGTGTTGCTAGTTGCGCGCGGGCGTGATAGAATGAGAGTACCATGAAAATCACTGGTACAACACACAAGAAGGCCGCTGAGTGGGTGGAGCAAGTCCGCCAGCTCTGCAAGCCCGATTCCGTTTATTGGTGCGACGGATCGGAAGAAGAGAATACCCAGCTTTGTGATATGCTGGTGGAAAAAGGCACCTACATCCGCTTGAACCCCGAGAAACGCCCGGGATGCTTCCTGGCACGCTCCACTCCCTCGGATGTGGCTCGCGTGGAGGAACGCACGTTCATCTGCTCTGAAAAACAGGAAGATGCCGGTCCCACCAACAACTGGAAGGCTCCGGCCGAAATGAAAGCCATCCTCAACAAATTCCTGGACGGCTGCATGAAGGGTCGTACCATGTATGTGATCCCCTTCTGCATGGGTCCATTGGATTCCCCGCTTGCTAAGATCGGCATCGAGATCACTGATTCCGCCTACGTTGTCACCAACATGCGCATCATGACTATTATGGGCGCTGATGTGCTCAAACGCCTTGAGGACGAGACCCAGGGCGGCGGCAATCCGAAGCGCGACGGCTACGGCGACTTCGTGCCCTGCCTGCACACCGTGGGCGCTCCTCTTGAGCCCGGGCAGAAGGATGTTGCCTGGCCTTGCAACAACGAGGAGAAATACATCTGCCACTTCCCCGAGACCGGCGAGATCATCTCCTACGGTTCCGGTTACGGTGGCAACGCTCTTCTCGGCAAGAAATGCCTGGCGCTGCGCATCGCTACCACCATTGCCCGCAAGAATGGCTGGATGGCGGAGCACATGCTCATTCTCGGCATCACGGACCCGCAGGGCCGCAAGTCTTATGTGACCGGCGCATTCCCCTCCGCCTGCGGCAAGACGAACCTCGCCATGCTTGTGCCGCCGCCCGCTCTGCGCGAGAAGGGCTGGAAGACCAGCATCATCGGCGACGATATCGCCTGGATCTGGCCGCATGAGGACGGCACTTTCCATGCCATCAACCCGGAGAACGGCTACTTCGGCGTGGCTCCCGGCACCTCCTACAAGACCAACCCCATCGCCATGGACAC
>CANQJI010000051.1 GCA_947624205.1 uncultured Akkermansia sp.
ATCGCTTTTGGAAAGAGATGGGCAGTTGACTATGTACGACGGTGGCAGACAGGGTCTGCCCATGTACGACGTACGATGTACGATGTACGATGTACGATTTGGAAAGTTCCCGCGCTTGCGCGCGAGTTTTGCGGAGCAGATGCGGAGACTGAATTTTTTGTGCGACCAGCGGAGTGAGAGGAAAGCGGCGGGAAGGCGGTGGCGCCTGGCGGCGCCCGGTGGCGACGGAACGCCGCCTATGTACGATTTACGATGTACAACACGCACGACGGTCCCGTTGAGGGCGCACGCGCAGCGGGCGGCGGTGGCAGACAGGGTCTGCCTATGTACGATTTACGACGTACGATGTACGATTTGGATTATAGCGCGCGTTGCGCGGGAATTTAGCAGAGCAAGTGCGGATGGACAACGCACGTGCGTTGCCCCGATAGGGGTGAACCGCCGATGGGGCGGCGGTGAGTCAATTTGAGAAGTTCCCGCGCTTACGCGTGAATGCGTCTCCTCTGTGTCCCATAGGAAACGCATGGGAAATGGGTTGAATGATCCCGGAGAAAATTTTATTGGGACGCGTGCGAATTTTCTGCGTGGAAGGAAAAACGGAGCTTGACAGAGAAGAGGCGAGAGCGTACCATCTCTGCCGTGAACGACGAAACAATGAAAAGCACGCCGTTGTGCGAGAAGCATGTGCAACTGGGTGCGAAGATGGTGTCTTTTGCCGGTTGGAACATGCCGGTGCAGTATGACGGGATATTGGCGGAACACCATGCTGTTCGCACAGGTTGCGGCGTGTTTGATATTTCCCACATGGGGCAGTTCCTCGTGACGGGGAACGGAGCCAAGGCGTGGTTGAACGGGATGTTTACCAATAATCTCGATAAGCTGGTGGACGGCATGGGGCAGTATTCCATGATGCTCAATGAGCGCGGCGGGGTGATTGACGACCTGATCATCTATCGCCTGGGGGAGGAGAAGTACTTTGTGGTGGTGAATGCCTCGATGATAGACGAGGACTACGCGTGGCTCATGGCGCGCAAGCCGGAGGGAGTGACGCTGGACAACAAGAGCGCCGATTATGTGGGGCTGGCGGTGCAGGGGCCGAAGTGTCAGGAGGTGTTCGCCAAGCTTTGTCCGGGCGTGCAGCTGCCGGTGCGCAACGGGATATTGCCTTTCGCGGCGGATGGGGACGAGCTGATTGTCTGCCGCACGGGTTATACCGGCGAGGATGGTTTTGAGTTCTTTTGTCCGGCGGGGCAGGGGGTGAAATGGTTTGAAAAAGTGATCGCCAGCGGTGCGAAGCCCTGCGGCCTCGGCGCGCGCGACAGCTTGCGGCTGGAGATGTGCTACTCGCTGAATGGCTCTGATCTTTCACCGGAGAAGACGCCGCTGGAGGCGGGGCTCTCCTGGTGCTGCGACTTGACGAAGGATTTTATCGGCGTGCAGACCTTGCGCGAGCAGAAAGCGAACGGACGCCCCACGGCGCTGGTGGCGATCGAATACACCGAAAAGGGCGCGCCTCCCCGCCATGGGTACGAGGTGCAGCTGCCGGACGGCACTCCGCTGGGCGAGCTTTGCAGCGGCGTGCTCTCTCCCACGCTGGGTAAGGGCATCGCGATGGCCTATGTGCCGGCGCAGTATGCGAAAGCGGGCACGGAAGTGCGCGTGGTGGTGCGCGGGAAGGGCGTTCCGGCCGTGGTCATTAAGAAGCCTTTCCTGAAGAAATAGATTTTTTCTCATTCTCTATTCAAAAAACACCCCTACATCAACAAAAAGCCATGAGCAAAGTACCTGCTGAACTTAAGTATTCTACCGAGCACGAATGGGTGAGCTCCGCCGTGGACGGCGTAGTGACCCTCGGCATCACCGATTTCGCACAGTCCGAGCTGGGCGATGTGGTCTATGTGGATCTCCCCGAGGTGGGCAACACCTACGCTGCCGGTGATTCCATCGGCGCCGTAGAATCCGTGAAAGCCGCTTCCGACATCTACACCCCGGTGTCCGGCGAAGTGGTGGAAGTCAATGAGGAGCTGGGCAATGATCCTGCCACCGTGAACCGCGATGCGTTTGCAGCGGGCTGGATCTGCAAGATTCGCCTCAATGCGCCGGCTGAGCTGGACGGGCTGATGGATGCCGCGGCCTACACCGACTTCTGCAAGTAAGAAATGATTTTGAAGTGAGGTGCAGGAGCAGGCTGTACAGGTGCTGCTCCTGCGCTTCGTTTATAGAGCAAAAGAAAGAGAAACTGTTATGATCAGCGCCCAACAATCCTTTATTCCCCGCCACCTCGGACCATCGGAGACCGAGATTCAAGCCATGCTGCAGGAACTTGGCTTCGACAGCCTGGAGAGCATGACGGCCGCCGTTGTGCCGGCAGGTATCCGCCTGAAGCAACCGCTGAATTTGCCCGCCCCCCTGCCGGAGCAGGATGCCCTGCGCAAACTCAAGGAAATCCTCGCGGCTAACAAGCCGGTGAAGAGTCTCATCGGGCAAGGCTATTTCGGGGCTTATATGCCGGCAGTGATCCAGCGCAACGTGTACGAGAATCCCGGATGGTACACGGCTTACACGCCGTACCAGCCGGAGATCGCGCAGGGACGTCTGGAAATGCTCATGAACTTCCAGACGATGATTGCCGGACTGACCGGGCTGCCGATCGCGAACGCCTCCATGCTGGACGAGGGCACGGCGGCGGCAGAGGCTGTGCACCTTTGCATGAGTTCGAAGAATGGTGCGAGGTCCTTCTTTGTGGCGGATTCCTGCTACCCGCAGACGATTGATGTGATCCGCACGCGCTGCGAGACCACGGGTGTGGATCTCATCGTGGGCGATTGGAAGGGGTTTGACCCCGCCTCAGTTCCCGGCTTGGCGGGGGTGCTCGTGCAATACCCGGATAACCTCGGCAGTGTGGAGGACTACGCTTCGTTCTTCGAGCGCTGCCATGCCGTGCGCGCACTCTGCTGCGTGGCGGCGGACATCCTGGCGCTCACCAAGCTTCGTGAGCCCGGATCCTTCGGCGCGGATATCTGCGTGGGCTCCACACAGCGCTTCGGCATACCGATGGGCTACGGAGGCCCTGCTGCAGCTTTCATGGCTTGCACGGATGCTCTCAAGCGCAAGCTGCCGGGACGCTTTATCGGGCGCTCGGTGGATCGCGATGGCAAGCCCGCGTACCGCCTAGCTCTGCAGACCCGCGAGCAACATATCCGCCGCGAGAAAGCGACTTCCAACATCTGCACGGCGCAGGTGCTCACGGCTCTGCTGAGCACCTTCTGCGCGATGTACCACGGACCGGAGGGCATGCAGCTTATCGCCGGCACGGCGCAGCGACTCGCCGCCGCTTTCGCCGCCTCGTTGAGCGCCGTGAGCGGGCTGCAGGTAGTTTGCCAGCGCTTTTTCGATACGGTGGCAGTGAGCACCGGGAAACAGGCGGATCATTTCGTGGCTGCCGCTCTGAGCGCCGGGTACAATATTCGCAAGGTGGATGAGGACATCGTGAGCGTTTCTTTCGACGAGACGTGCACGGATGAGGATTACACCGCGCTTTGCGGGGTGTTTGGCGCGAAGCCGGGAGAGATCGGCGAGGCTCCGGCGGATGAGCGCACGACGCCATTCTGCACGGAGAAATGCTTCCATCTTTTCCACTCGGAAACGGAGATGATGCGCTACATTCACGGACTGGAGAGCAAGGACCTCGCGCTCAATGAGGCGATGATCCCGCTTGGTTCCTGCACGATGAAGGCCAACTGCGCCGCCACGATGATGCCCATCACCTGGGACGAAGTGACGCAGCTGCACCCCTTTGCCCCGGCAGATCAATGCGCCGGGATGCGCGCGATGCTCCTGCAGCTGGAGGATTGGCTGGCGGTGATCACGGGCTTTTCCGCCGTCTGCCTGCAGCCGAATTCCGGCGCGGCGGGCGAATACGCCGGGCTGCTGACGATTCACCGCTACCAGGCTGCTCATGGCGAGGGACATCGCCACGTCTGCCTCATCCCCACGTCGGCGCACGGCACCAACCCCGCTTCTTCCGCGATGGCGGGTTTCACCGTGGTGCCGGTGAAGTGCGATGAGCGCGGCAATATCGATGTGGAGGATCTGCGCGCTCAGGCTTCGGCACACCGCGATGAACTCGCCGCGCTGATGGTGACCTATCCCTCCACCCACGGGGTGTACGAGAGCAGCATCGCGGAGATTTGCTCAATTGTCCACGCCAATGGCGGGCAGGTTTACATGGACGGTGCCAATATGAACGCCCAATGCGGACTCACGAATCCCGCCGCCATCGGCGCAGATATCTGCCACTTGAACCTGCACAAGACTTTTGCAATGCCGCACGGCGGCGGCGGTCCCGGCGTAGGGCCCATCTGCTGCGCCGAGCACCTCGCGCCTTTCCTGCCGGGGCACGCTACTGATTCCCGCGGTCGCAACCAGGGAGCGGTGAGTTCGGCGGAGTTCGGGTCAGCCTCTCTGGCGCCGATCACGTGGATGTATATCGCGATGATGGGGGAGGAAGGTCTGCGCAAGGCCTCACAGGTGGCGATTCTGAATGCCAATTACGTCTCTCACAAGCTGGCGAATTTCTTCCCGACGCTCTATTCCGGGGCGGATGGACTGGTGGCTCATGAGTGCATCCTCGATACGCGCCCGATGCTCGCCAGGAGCGGTCTCTCCATCGATGACATGGCGAAACGCCTGATGGATTACGGCTTCCATGCGCCGACAATGAGCTTCCCGGTGCACGATACGCTGATGGTGGAGCCTACGGAATCCGAGAGCAAGGGAGAGCTGGATCGCTTCGTGGAGGCGATGGTTGGGATTCACCGTGAGATGAATGCCGTGGCGGATGGAGTGATGCCGTTGGCGGACAATGTGCTTTCCAATGCCCCGCACACAGCGCAGGAGGTTTGCGCCGACAGCTGGAAGCACGAGTACTCCCGCAGCGCTGCCGCGTTCCCGGTGGAGAGCCTGCGCCGACACAAGTTCTGGCCTTCCTGCTCCCGCGTGGACAATACCTACGGTGACCGCAATTTCTGCTGCACCTGCGATACGCTGGAGTAAGGAGAGCTCCGGAAGAGCAGCGTGTTCAGATGACGATTGGGGAAGTTCGCGCGCGGGTCGCGCGGATTTCCGTCAGTCGTGCACGAGTTGGACATCGTAGCCGAAGATGGCGGCAAAGAGGTCGGCTTTGGAGCGCAGGGCGAGGTTTTCGATGGTGAGGTCGTGCACGCCGCTGACGACGAGTTCAAGGCGTTTGCCGTTGAAGCGAACGCTGAAGTTGGAGATGCGGTGAGAATGGGCGCGTTCCAAGGCGTCGCCGACGCGCAGGATGGCGGCGAGTTTTTGCACGCGCAGGCGGTCCGGCTGGTCGAGTTCGGCGTAAGAACGATCTTCGATGGTCGGGGCGCCATGGCGGTGGTAGCGGGCAAGCATTCCGATAACCTCCACATCTCGCCGAGACAACCCGAAGATTTCCGAATTGAGGATGATGTATTGCCCGTGGCGATGGTGGGCCTTGGGGTTGATAAAGGTGCCCACCTCATGCAGGATGGCGGCCACCTTCAGCAGCAGGCGATCGTGGCGCGTGAGGGAATGCAGCTCCTGCAGCTGGTCAAAGAGGGAAATGGCAAGTTTGCGGACGTGCTGGGCGTGGGCGCGATCCACGCGGTAGCGGTTGGCCAGCAGGAGGGAGAAGTGAATCACCTCCTGTTCCAAGGCGAAGTTATCGCGCTGAGAGGGGAGCAGGCTGCGCAGGAAGGCGCCGCTGTATTCTTCCTGCGGGAAGATGAGTGAGGGAACCTCGAACTCCTGCGCCACAGCGAGGAATGAAATTACGGAGGGAAGCAGCGCCCCCACGCTGGCGTAGTCCTCAGTGTAGCGCTCTGTGCGCTGGGATTGCGTGAGGTACGCGATATCCTGCACCAGTCCGTTGAGCTCCGGCGTGGCAGTTTCTGCTTTGGCGAAAAGGGGAGCGTGGATGCGGTGGAAGTCAGGGCCGTACACCACCATCACCTCGGGCGTGATCGAAAGCGTGCCCTCCGCGTCGTGGTGCATTTGTTCGACGATGCCGCGGATGTGTTCGCGGATGAGGGAGCATTCCTGCTCCGCGCCGGCGAGGGAGGAGTCCCCGATGGCGATGCCTGTGCGATGGGCCCCCATGCGGTAGCTGGCATAGTATGTGATGCGCCCACGGTCGAAGAGGAGCAGGCGCGTGTTGCCCGGTCCCACGTGCAGCACCGGCACGCATTTTTCCTCCAATTCCGGTCGCTTAATCAGCAGTTCCTTCATGTTGATGTATAGCAGGCGCGTCATTTCCCCGTCGTCGAGCACCTCCATCCGCAGCCCGCAGGAATTCAGCAGACGGTTCACCACGGTATCCAGCGAGCGCAGTCCCATCAACACATTGCTACCCAGCAGACGAATGCGAGGGGATTCGCCGTATTCTGCCAAAAGAGCTTTGTAGTCAAGGATGATTTGCACGCTTCGCTCCATCGTTTCACGACGGATGATACCCCCGGAGAAAACATCCCTCGCCAGTTCAATGGGCTGGGATAGCACATCCAATACGCGGAGTTCCGTTCCGTGCGCCTCTGCCACCATCATGCTGATGGCTCCTGCGCCGATGAAGATGACGGCTTGAATATCGGTTTTCGCGGCTGATTGCCCGGTGGGTTCCACTGCATCCATATCTTCCCTACATCCTACACACTGCGCGCGGCAGAATCAAGCTATTCTTGAAGTGGTACAGGGCAAACGCATTAGAAAATGCGTTTGCCCTGTACGATTTACGAGGTACGATGTACGATTTATTCATAATGTGCGCGTTGCGCAGATTTTTTTCGGATCATTAATGTATGCTGAGATCCCTTTAGATCCATCAGCATGATGACCGCTTGTTGTCATAACTTTTGATGCGTATTAACAGTAATATCAGTCAATAATGCCATTCCTCTGTTGATCAACTTCTTCTCAAATGCGTTTGCCGTGTGAGGTGGTACGCCAGGGGGCGAGGAAGCTCTCCGGCGTCTTTCCGGCACGAATGTGCTGCAAGAGAGCGGTGCCGATAACGGCGGCATCCGGTCGTGCATCTTCTGGGAGAGAGTTCAGCTGCTCCGGCACGCGGAGACCGAACCCCAGCGCGAGGGGCAGATCGAATACACTGCGTGCGCGGCGCATGGTGTCTGCAATGGCGTCGAGGTGGGCATTCATACCGCCCGTGGTGCCAAGCACCGAAACCACGTAGATATACTGCTCGGAGTATAGCGCATAAGCCTGCATGCGTTCGGTGGTCGTGTTCGGTCCGACGAGTGTGATGAGCGAGAGAGCGCGAGGGGCAATAGCTTCGCGGAACTCCGGAGTTTCCTCCAGCGGCAGATCCGGAACGATGAACCCGCTCACGCCGGCAGCCGCACAATCCGCAGCGAGTTTCTCCAGTCCATACTGCACAAAGGGGTTCATGTAGCCCATGAGCACCAGCTTGGCGTGGAATTGCCCCCGGCGCTCCAGCAGTCCATTGATGACCCATGGCAGACTGACGCCCCGCGCGAGGGATTCGCGACTCAGCTGCTCAATCACCGGGCCATCCGCCACGGGGTCGGAGAAAGGGATGCCGATCTCAATGATGTCTGCCCCGGCGGCATCTACCTGCGCGAGGGTATTCCAGAACGTTTCAAGCGAAGGGAAGCCCGCCGTGAGGAAGGGGATGATGGCAGTGCGCCCCTGAGCATTGGCTGCTTGGATGGTAGCTTTCATGGCGGAAATTAATCAAGATGGATGTGGTGCAGGGCGTGCGCGAGATCCTTGTCGCCGCGTCCGGAGAGATTTACCAGCACGTGTGATCCCGGAGTAATTTCCCCGGCGTGGCCGAAAACCCAGGCCAGCGCATGGGAGGATTCCAGAGCGGGAATGATGCCCTCTGCCTGCGAAAGACGACGGAAGGCCTGCAATGCCTCGTGGTCGTACGCAATGCCATAGTGCACGCGCCCGATGGAGTGCAGGTGCACGTGTTCCGGTCCTACGCCGGGATAATCCAGCCCCGCAGAAATGGAGGAAGATTCGCAGATCTGACCGTCGGTCGTTTGCAGGATCAGCATTCGCGCGCCATGCAGCACGCCAGGGATGCCGAGATTGATGGCGGCGGAATTTTCGCAGCTCGGCTCACCCGTGCCGCCCGCTTCCACACCAATGAGTCGGACCTCCTTGTCCTCGACGAAGGGATGGAACATGCCGATAGCATTGGAGCCACCGCCTACACACGCCACCACGTAATCCGGCAGGCGTCCGATGCGCGCGATCATCTGCGCGCGCGCTTCCGTGCCGATCACCTTCTGCAACTCTCGCACGAGGGTGGGGAAGGGATGCGGTCCCGCCGCTGTGCCGAAGACGTACATCGTGTCCGACTGGTGAGAAATCCAGTAGCGCAATGCTTCATTGATGGCATCCTTGAGCGTGCAGGAGCCGTTCTGCACCGGCACCACCTCCGCCCCCAACAATTTCATGCGCTGCACATTCGGCGCCTGACGTTCCACATCTTTTGCCCCCATGAACACCGTGCAGCGCAGTCCGAATTTCGCCGCAGCCGTTGCCGTCGCCACTCCGTGCTGTCCGGCGCCGGTTTCGGCGATGACGTGGGTTTTCCCCATTTTTTTCGCCAGGAGAGCCTGTCCCAGAGCATTATTGATCTTGTGCGCGCCCGTGTGCAGCAGATCCTCGCGTTTGAGGTAAAGGTGGAAGCCGAGTTCCCCGGATAAATTGCGGCAGGGGGTCACCGGTGTGGGGCGTCCGCAGTAATCCTCCAGCAGTTGCTTCAATTCACTCCGATATTCTGCACTCGGTAAGATTTTCTCCACTGCCTCCTGCACCTCAAAAAGCGGCGGCATGAGTGTCTCTGGAACGTAGCGCCCACCAAATTCTCCGAAATAACCCGGTCGCTCAGTGTGAGGTAGTATATCCATGGCTCGCAGAATGCGCGCATTCTACCACACCTTTGCCTCACCTGCAAGCGCGAGTTCTTTTTCATCCCCGTAAGGCAGGCAAACGCATTAGGAAATGCGTTTGCCTATGTACGATGGACGAGGTACGATGGACGATTCGAGGAGCTCCCGCGCGAAGCACGCGAATTCGGCGAACGAGAGAAAGAGTGCTTTAGATCCATCAACATGATGACTGCTTATCGTCATGATTTACGATGCGTATAAGCGATAATATCAATCAATAGAGCATTTTTCCCGGTGATTAACTTCTTCTCAAATGCGTTTGTCCTGGGGAGAAGATTACTTTTTCCTCTGCATGGCGGTGAGCTTATTCTGCACTCTGCTCAGCAGATCCGCATACCCGGTGTGTTGCGGGGATGTCTGAACAAGTTTGAGCAGCAGGTCTTGCGCGCGCGTGCACCACCGCACGGCACGATCAACATTTCCTATTTTCTGATCGAAATCTGCAGATTCAACGAGCGCGTTGGCATAGAGGAATTGCAGCGCCGTGTTGTTCTGACTCTGGTTGAGAAGTTGCTCGGCGAGACGTCGGTAGCGTGCAAAGTCTGCGATTGCTTGTTCCCTATCTTTGTTATTGTAGCTATGGGCTAGTGCCATACCACGCCAGGCAGCGGCTTCGAGCATGGCAAAATCCATATTCTCCGGCGCGGTACGGCGCAATTCCCCAACCTTGCGCATGATCGTGCGGCAGTAGGATTCTGCAAGATTGGGCTGGTCGTTGCGCAGGAGAATGGTAACCATGTTGGATAGCGCGCGACAGATCATGTACGGGTACTCCGTCTTTCGCTCATCCTGCGTTTCCAGGTAGCTGACTAGTTCATTGTGACGGCGGTAGGTTTCCAGCGCAAGGTCATCCTGCCGTTTCCTTTCGGCGGGGTCTGTCACTGTGTCGGCTGCGAGGGTGTGGAAATTGGCTAACGTGAAGAGGGTCTGGGAAAGACCTTTCTTGAACGAAAGTCGATACGGATGTTCGCGGGTCAGCGTGGAGAAGAGAGTGTGCGCCTCATCGAGCCGTTTTTCTGCCTCCTTGAATTCTTTGTGTTTGATGTCAAATTCGGCGTTGTATATGAGCGCGTATCCAAGTCCCTGACGTGCTTTTACGTGATCGGAGAAAGACGAGAGAAGGTCGCGGTAAAGAGTTAGCATTTCTCGCAGAGATTTGGCATGCTGGTCTTCATCTCCCATGGTGTCCGTGAGCAACGCTTCTTCTCCGAGAGCCTCGCCAAGAGCGCACTGAAATTCCGGATTAAAGGGAACGCTTTTGCAGAGTTGCTCCAGGATATCTTTGGCTTCGTGGAGTCGCTGTTCCTGTTCCTTGGCGCGGTTGCGGCTACGAGCGACCTCGACGCGATTGAGGAGCACTCCCGCCAGGTCGTAGCGGTAGTTTAAGCGATCGGGGTGTTGTTCGCAGAGCGTGCGGAAAAATCCCTCTGCCTGAGCTAATCCATCATCCGCTTCCTTGAGCTTTCCCTGTTGCAATCGCAGCGAACCCAGATTTCGCCACGAAGCCGCCAGGGAGAGGGTGAGCTTTTCGTCACGACCACCCGGGGGGCGCCCCATGTTATTGAGGTAGTTGTTGAGGTGGTCGCCAAGGATGCCCTGCAGGCGCGTGGACGCCGGTATGTCTGTGATCTCCTGATTGAAGTCGTAGAGGAGCTTTTCCGTGAATCGCGCACTGTTGTCGTACGCCTGAATGGCAGCGCGTCGCTCCCAGAGCGCCCAGAAGCTTATGCCCCCCAGGATAGCTAGCAGCGCCAGGGGAACGAGAGAGGAAACACGTACCGGTTCTCTCTTCTTTTTCTCCCCTTTCTGAGTCAGCAGACCCTCACCGATGGCAACGCGCCAGGCCGCCGCACTCTGCCAGCGATCTTCAATTTTAATCTCGAGGGCACGGTCGATTGAACGGAGGAATGCAGCGCCGTACAGCTCCTCCAGATCTGCCCGTCCGGCCAGTGGAGTGTATGGATCATCAGCGGCGAGGACGCGCAGCTCGGAGCGCGGTGGGTAGAGTCGTGTCACGAGGTAGTACATGACCACGCCAAGGGCGTACACATCGGTCCAGGGGCCAAGATTTTCACTCATCTCTTCGTCGTTTCGCGCCTGCGATTGCTCCGGCGCGGCAAAATCCGGCGTAAAGACGTTGGTAAAGACTTTCCCCGCTTGCAGCTGACGTGCCGAGCCGAAATCCAGCAGCACGGGCTCGCCTTCCGGGGTGATGAGAATGTTGTCCGGTTTGATGTCGCGGTGGACAATCTGGTGGGTTCTCAGATAGTCCAAAATGGATAGCAAACTGAGCAGGAGACGCCTGTTGTGGCGTGCCTCTTGCGATTTCTGGCTGAAGCTCAGAGAGGCTTGTTCGCTGATCGACAAGGGTTCACCGTGCATGAACGGCATCACGTAGTAAGCGGTGCCATTTGCCGCGAAGGCAGAGAGTATCGGCACGATGCCGGGGTGTGAGATTCCCATGAGCACGGTAACCTCCTGCATGAACTCATCCACCGTGGCCTGAAAACGGTTTTCCTGCTCCGGAGAGGCGTGGATGACGTAGTCTCCGCCTGGTTCGCGGATGGCCAATCCTTCGGGAAGATGCTCTTTGATGGCAACCGGGGTGCCGTTCTCAGTGTTGGTGGCGGCATATACGATACCGAATCCGCCGATGCCGATCTTGTGGGTGATGGTGTAGTCCCCCACTTGTGTTCCCGGCGCAAGGGGTACTCGTTCGAAGGTTGTGCCGGAGCTTGCCCGTGCCGCCGTGATGCCGGAGGCGAGACGCCGCGTGCGCAATTTGCCGGATTCTTCTGCCTCCTCCGGATCTATCTGCGACGTAGCGGGCACCGTGAGAACGGGTGTCAGGTGCGGAAGGGGAGTCGATGATGCCCCTTGTTGTACGGGAGGGCAGGGGGAAAACTCCGCAGGCTCTGCAGGCGCCGCCGCAGACGGCGGAATGGGCACCGGCGGAGCCGCTATCGGGGGGACAGGTATTGGCGGTGCAGGCACGCTCGGTGACACAGCTCCCTGGCTTGTGGAGGGATGCGGTGTGTCGGGAACGGCAGGTGCATTCAGACCAGGTTCTTGCATAACGTTAACGTATTCGTGTCGTTGGTGTAGCTGTGGGTCGTGCGATCCACCGGCAGGTTTGTGAGTGTTTCCAGAGGATTGAAAGCAGGAGCTTCGTAATTGAATTCGACGAGCGCCTGCTGTTCCGTGCAGTTGAGTAGCAGCCGTACTTTTTTGTCCCTCGGCAGGGTGCTAAGCACCAGGCTCAGCGCCTGTTTCATCGCCTCTATATCCGGCGGCGCAGCGAAGAGTTCCATCATCTGCTGCTCAAGATGATCCAGCGCTTTCTGAGGCTTTCCGGCATCGATGCAAAGTTGCACCGAATTTGATGGTTCGCCGCAGTATTCCAAACACAGCATTGTGACATCTCGTGACAATTTCTCCCCCTCCACGTATTGCCTCAGCGAGCTGCGCACCAGAAGCAATGTATCGGAGGCATTCGCCGTTTCTTCCTGCAGCACTTTCTTGAGCCGATCCTCGCTATACGGGGTGTTGATGGTATTGGTGGTGTTCAGCACGCCACTCGTGTACACAAACAGTCGCTCACCGGGCGCGAGTTTGAGACTGTGCGTATGATATTGGGCATCTTCTCGTTCTCCGATGACCGTGTCCACCGGTGTTGTAAGTGTTTCATACGGATAACCGAGCCGCTGGAGGAGGCAGTGAGTTCTGCCGGCGCAGGTGTAGGTGAGTTGCCCCGTGTGAATATCCAAACAGGCGTAGAATAGCGCCATCGTGATTCCTGCTTGTCCGGAGTTGTACAGTTCTCGATTTGCTTCACCGACGATCTCAGCAGGGGAATCGCCTCCGCGTGCCAGGATGCGAATGAGTGCCATCGCGCGCATCATGAATAGAGCCGCCGGTATTCCCGACGCGTCCACATCTGCCACCAGGAAATGGAGATGATCGCTATCCGGCATGTAGAAGTCGTAGAAATCTCCCCCTACTTCGTGCGCTTGCAGGCAAGTTGCACTGAGGTCAAACTCGGGGATATTCGGGAAAGCCGGGAACTTGCTGGGCAGGGAGGCGGTCTGAATGGCGCGAGCCAGGTCCAACTCCCTCTTTGCCTGAAACTGGCGCTCCTCACCCACCGACCGCAGGGAGTCCACCATGAAGTTGATGCCGTTGGACAGAAGAGTAAACTCCGGGCAGGTCACGACATCCACCTTGCACGCCAGATCCCCTTCCGTGATCATGCGCAGTGAGGTGTTGACCTGAGAGATGCCGCGTATCACGATGCGTTGCAACAGCCAGCTGACCACACAAAACATCATGATGAAAAGAACGAAGTTGCTCAGGAGAATCGTTTTCACCGTTCGCAGAACAGTGCCGTACACACTGTTCGCCGGCAGCAATCCAATGACGCGAAAATCTCGCCCATCCATCGCGTATGCAAAGTAGCGTTGACCTTCCGTTCGCAGGCTCTTCACCCGCCCTTGCGGCAGCGAGAGCAGTTCCGAATCCGAAAAGTTCCCCACGTCGTCCGTGAGGCGCACTCCGCGCCGAAATATCGCGATAGAACCGGTCGTTCCTAATTTGAGTTTGATAGAACCATCTCGCAATGAATTGTCAATACGCGATTTGTTTCTGAGACGCGTCAGAAATCCAAGACGCACGCGTCCGGGGGCATCCAGGCGCTTCACGCAGGCGTACTGCATATCGTTGCGGTTAAATTCGCCGAGAGCGGAGATAATGCTTTTGCCGGTTTCATCCTGCCTCACCACCGGGCGAATCTCGTTTCCCTCCTCGAGTGTCATCCCGATAAGGGATTGAGGAACAGCTGCCTCTACTTTGTTTTCTTCATCTGTCAAAGCAATCTGTTCGACTCCGAGTTTGTTGCAGATTTCCTGGAGCCGTTCCTGGTTGTGCAAAGTTTCGCTGTCCAGAGACACGATCTCCGCCAACGCGCGCGCTCGGTCGGCGGCACTCGCATCGTTGGCCTGTGTCAAAAAACCAATCGAGCGCTCCGCTTGTTGCAGAAAATCCAGCAAGTCACTCAACCGTGTACTCATGACACTTTCTGCACGATCCTTTGCATGCGTGCTGAATTGGGAATAGACCAATATCGCCGTCACCAGGAAGGCAACGCACAATGTGGCCGAAAGCCAAATAAGGAATTCCCGTCGCATGAAAAGAATCAAAGCCATTATAGCATCTTTTTCTACAAAATCAAGCCCCAATTTTACATGTTGACACAAATTTGGCTTGTCAGATGAGGATGTCTGTGTATCATCGATGTGCGCAGGAATGCTGCTCCACGCAGCTCGGGAGATGCTGAGTCTGCTCTCCTGTGATTTTCTCTGCTCACCAATCGAACATATCTGCCGGAAGAGGAAATGGAGCCGGTGCCGCCGGTTTCCTTGCTAGTGCCGGCTGTCCAGACACACATTAACCAACCATGGCCGAACATCATACCCAGGGCAGGCAGGGACAGGGATCCCGCCGCCGTCGTTATCATTCCAACCGTAACTATCGTCACCGTATGCCGCGTCCGGAGGAACCGAAACCCTCCCTGTTAAGACGAGTGATGAATTTCTTTGGATTCGGGAAGAAAAAATCTCTATCCCCTAACGCGAAAAAGTCGGGCACGACGAAAAAGGAGGCGCCCATGCAGCGCGTGCGAGTGGCTCAGCCGCGGTCTCCGCACAGCGGAAATCCTGCCGCCGCAGGAAGGTCGCGCAAATCTTCACCGGCTTCGGTGCCGCCGACAAGCCGCGCACGCCTCTACGTGGGCAACCTGTCTTTCGATACCACTGAGGCAGAATTGGAGGATCTTTTCAAGGGATTCGGCCATGTCCGCAGTACAGAGATTGTTTATAATTCGCGAACGTACCGCAGCAAGGGATACGCTTTCGTGGAGATGGAACGCTTGAGCGATGCCGTGAGAGCCGCCGAACAGCTGCATGGGCAGCCCTTCATGGGACGTGAGTTGCGCGTGAGTGCTGCCGGTGAGCGCGAGGATGGCGAGAATCGTCATGGAGTGGTCGGTGCGCGTAAGGGGGCTGATGAGCAGGCGGATTCTTCTGCGCCGGCGGGAGAGTCTGCAGGTGCTACGCGCCGGGAGGATGAAGAGCCCCTGAGTGCGGAAGGAGTGGCTTTCGAGGAGGAGCAGGTTGTGCCCCTGCCGTCCATGGAGAAAGAGGAGCCGCAATCGTGATTTGTCCTCGTATCGCCGTCACTCGAGTGATGATGATTCGTTTTCTCCTCGGCGCGAGGGTCGTCTTCTTTGAGCTTCGTTTGGGTCGATTGTCATCTGTTCTTTCCTTTTCGCGAACATGAGCATTGCTGAACGATTAGCGGAGGTTCGTCGCCGCCTGACGGAGGCGGCTGGGCGTGCGGGAAGGTCTGCTGATGAGGTGCGCCTGATCGCAGTCAGTAAGACCTTCCCTGCCTCATTTGCAGAGGAAGCGTACGCCGCCGGACAGCGGGATTTCGGAGAGAATCGCCTGCAAGAGTTGCTGGAGAAGAAATCTCATCTGCCGATGGATTGCCGTTGGCATCTCATTGGCCCCTTGCAACGCAATAAGGTTCGCAAGGCTCTCGCTGCCGGGATTCAGTTGATTCATGCCGTAGACAGCATGGAGGTTGCCGGGACGATTTCTCGTATCGCGTCGGAAATTTCCGCAGCGCCGGTTCAAATCCTGTTGGAGGTGAACGTGGACGGCGAGGCGAGCAAACACGGGTTTTCCGCGGTGGAACTCAAGGGGCTTTGGGAGAAGATTGTTCAACTCCCGATGCTGGATATTCGCGGGTTAATGTGCATTCCTTCTCCGGTTGAGGAGGCAGAGTATGCCCGCCCGGCGTTCGCTGCCCTGCGTAAGCTGGCTGAGGATCTCCAGCAGTGCGGGCCTCTCCCCCTGCCGGTTCTGTCCATGGGAATGAGTAGTGATTTCGAGGTGGCGATTGAGGAAGGGGCCACGCATGTGCGCGTGGGTTCTTTGATTTTTGGTTCTCGTCGCTATACGTCTGAGATCTGATTTTGCAGTCTGTGACAGGTCGATGGCTGAGGATTTCAATGACTTTAACACTTGGGATTGCGGAGGAGCTGCGTGCTTTATGGCTGCCGTGCCGGCGGTGTTCTATTTCGTCTTCGGAGGCCATGATTTCATCGGGACGGGGATTCTTCTGCTTGTCGCTTTAGGGGTCGGGCTCTTTGTCTTTGCTGTTTCGTATCTGGTGGGGAGCCGCGTTGTGGGGCGTTTCCTGCAGCTGGTCGGTGTGGTGCTCTGCATCGGCTATTGGGCTTATGCGCTTCACATGTGGCGCACAAATAATAAATTCTCCCCGCCTGATCCCCCTGCCGTCGAGGATGTTCCGCAACCCTCGGCATAATCAACTTGTTAATCATGACGACAAACGGTCATCATGCTGATGGCTCTGAAGGAACTCCCAAAATTGTACCTCGTACATCCAACGTTGACTCACCGGCACCACCCTGCCGGTTCGTCCCTGCGGAGCAGCGCATGCGCGTGTCCATCCGCACTTACAGCCGTCGTGCGTGTTGCAAAGCGTACATAGGCAAATGCATTTCTAATGCGTTTGCCCCGGTGTTTTCTGCTTGCCATGGGATCTTCTGTGGCGTAGAATGCCCGGTATGGTGAAACATTGTGTTGCGCTTTTTACTGTTGGAGCATTGGCGTGGGCTGTGGAAGCTCCTCCTGCTATTCCGGACGGTCGAATCACTTACGACGAGTTGAGCTATCAGAGTCCGGGGCAGACGGAGCTGCCGCCGGAGTTTGCGGCAGAGGCGGCGGATCACAGTGCTCCGGCGGGTGGAGTTGCACCTTCGGTCCCGCCCTCTTCGGCCTCTCCGCATACAGTGGTGAATTTGACGGCTTATGCGACGGATTACCAGGTTCGGGGTATGGGTGTGACCAACGATTTGAGCGAGTACGGAACTTCTTCTGTCTCCGTGTCCTTTACGCCTGCCAACCGTAATCTTTTCCACAAGGGAATCCAGCAACGCTTCCATGGACTGGGAGGGGTGATCTGGGATGCTTCCTGTCCGCTGGGAGACGTGCTGCAGTTCGAACTCGGTTATTCGCTGGGCAAGGAAGTGTTGCCCAATCTGCTCGTAGAGCTTGGTTATACCTTCCGTCGGGGAGGGCTGGAAGGATACATGGCTAAATGGCACGATGGAGCCTCGCATCGGAGTGCGCAGGATGTTACTCTGCGCGCCGCCTACAATGATTTCCAGAAGGGGTTCTTCGGTCATGCTGAGATCGGCGCCGGGTTCTATGGCTTGACCGGTTTCTACATGGATTTTGAAGGGGGATACCGTTTTACAGATGTCGTACGACCGGCTGCTTTCGGCCTGGATTTGGAGGTTTCTCTCGGCGTCGCTCCGTCCTTCAGTTACTGGGGTACGGGTGTGGAGGGTTTGGATGCTTCTCGTGTCCGTGTTGCCTTCCTTCCTTACTCGCCAAATGGGCGTTTCGGACGCGATGCCCGTACGTTTATCAAACCGTGGGTGCAGGTATCGTGGACGGGGAACAATGCCCGGAAGATCACGCGTAACTTGGGGTACACGCCGGTCGATCATTTCCAATTCACCCTTGGTTTGGATATCGGTTGGAAGTTTTGAGAACGAAAAATCGTGCTTATGGCTGATCGTATCCCAACCCGCAATCCCGCTGAGATCGCGAAAATGCGCCGTGCCGGTGAGGTCTCGGCTCGTATTCTCACAGAGCTTGCCGCGGCGATTCATCCGGGTATGACAACCGGTGAGGTGGATGCGCTGGCGGCCGAGCTTTTTGCTCGTGAGAAGTGCGGCAATGCTTTCCTCGGTTACGCCGGGTACCCCGGGCAGCTCTGCGTTTCCGTGAATGAAGTGGTTGTCCACGGGATCGGTGATTCTCGCGTGATCCACGATGGTGATATCGTGAGTCTTGATGTCGGCGCAATTGTGGATGGTTGGTATGGTGACAACGCCCTTACGGTGCCTGTTGGTGCGGTCCGGCCGGAGGCATTGCGTTTGCTTGCTGTCACAGAGGAAGCCCTCTACCGGGGCATTGAGCAGGCTAAGCAGGGCAACAATCTCGCGGATGTCTGCGGTGCTATTGAAGACTACGTGCGTCCGTTCGGTTTCGGTATTGTCCGGGATTACGTGGGCCACGGTGTGGGGCGCCACTTGCATGAGGAGCCTTCTGTCCCGAATTATCGTCCGCATTACCGTCTGCCGCATCTGCGACGTGGGATGATTCTTGCTATTGAACCGATGATTACGCTTGGTTCCTACCGTGTGCGCGTGCTGGAGGATAAGTGGACGGCGGTGACGGAGGATGGCTCGTGGGCAGCGCACTTTGAACACACCGTTGCTGTGGGTTCCCACGGCGGAGAGATTCTCACGGAGCGCCCGCGTAGCGCTCTTCCTCAACAGCTTGGTATTTCCCTTGATTGACCCGCAAGGCATGCGCACATGGAAAGTGCCTTTGCGGCTTACAGAATACGATTTTGCCGGGCCCGTGCGTATTGCGCGGGCTTTCGGTTTTCTTGAGATACGACCCAACCCTGGGGCAAACGCAATTTTTTTGAGGGAGGGGGATGTATTGTTAAATATTGGTATCTAACATATTAGGGATAGGGAAGAGGGGGAGTACGGGAAAAAGAGGGGAAAAAATTTTAAAATAGAGCTTGACAAATGAGGGATGGATGAGTA
>CANQJI010000052.1 GCA_947624205.1 uncultured Akkermansia sp.
TTGTAACATTAACTATCTATTCTTAAAAACTCGCCAAATCTTTTTCCTGCGCCTTCAGCGAAATTGACCGAGACCCGGAATTCCCCGTGAATAGTGAATATGTTCCGTACTTGAGAGTAGCGCTGGCAAGCTTGGTGAAATGTGCGGAAAAGCATGAATACGAACTGATCGTACCGTATCGTGACTTGAACGAACGTAATCGAGAGCCGCTGGAGCATATCATCTGCCAGTTCTGGCAGAAAACTAGAGGAAGGCTTTCATCTGCGGTTCATGGGAGTGCCTATCAGCATGACTGATTGTGATTTCGCTCCGGGGTTAAACCTCTCTCAGCCGAATGCTGGTACCTCCTGTTTGCTCCGAGTCTTTTCCATGAATTGTGCGATAAGACCCTCTGGCTGTCTGCTGCTGGGATTACGGCATTATCAGCATTTTGGAGCTCGAGAGGCGGCAAAAAAGCCCGAGCTGGGGTCCTATTTTCCAAAGTGCTGAGGGGGGGGGTAAACGACTAAAAGAAAATTACGTCAATTCGGGAGTGATGTTACTGAATCTGCGGTCGATGCGCGAGCAAAACGTGCAGGAAAAACTGCTGCAGGCGGCACAGAACCCAGCCATGTACTTTCATGACCAATGATGCGCCATCAATATGGTATGCCGAGAGCATACCCACTACATCGATTTAGAGTGGAACGGGTTAGTGTCGTACAATCCGGATAACTTATCGCTCAAATACCGCAAGAAAGCCCTTGCAGACAAAAAGAAGCGCAAGATCATCCGTTGGGCAGGAGGAGCCAAGCCATGTCAAAAGCCGGATCATGAAGGCGCAGTCGAGTGGTGGGACGTAGCACGGCAAACGCCCTATTATGAACAGATCCTCTACACCAAACATTTCGCTATCCCTGCGCGGGGAAATGAACAAGAAAATCACTGAACAGGGGAACAGACTGACAGAACTTGGAAAGTCACTGATCGAGTTGAGGTAAAACTGACTGGTCAATCCCTGCTGCAAAAAGTAAGCCGTCTCACAGTAGAGAGCAAAGTGCCTGCTTCGTGAAGCCGTGGAGCTGGAGCATCAGACCTTCTCCTTTGTTCTGTCGACCTATTACATTTAATTTTGCGATCCTCAAAATCAAAATATTTTTGTAAAATTTCTTGACTTTCACTGAGTCGTGGTATAGTCCGAGCCTAGGAAGGCGGTTCTGCGGTCGGCCCGCAGACGCTGCAAGGCAGTGTACAACCCGCAAACTTGACCCCGGCTGAGGTTCGTCCCTCCGGGGTCTCTCTATGTTCGATATGACGAAGCCCTTCAAAAATTTCGACGAGCAAGTGGATATCATCCTCGGCAGAGAGATGCAGAGTCGCGAACTGGATGAAAGTGAACTGCGAGAAGAAATAGAACAGAGGCTGCGATACATAAACTACTATCGTTTGTCTGCCTACTGGCACCCATTTACAGAGATTAGAAAAGGAGAAAAAGGGAAAGAACTCTTTTTCCAAGCCGGCGTACATTGGGAGGATGTCATGGCAAGGTATATGTTCGATAGAAGACTCAGGAATTTGCTGTTCGATGCTATTTCCCGAATTGAAATAGCATTACGTACTCAGGTAGCCTATCAATGGGTTCAAGGTTCGCATTCCTTTCCTCGTCCACAATCGGACCCTCAAAAATACATGAAGAGTTTTGCGGGGATTTCTTCCGAAGCGCAGCGAAAAAAGGAGGAAGAGCGGGAGAAAGTAAAGGCTCTTATTCAGAGCAACTACAATAATAATTTCGAAAACTATGCAGGATTTGACAAAAGTATAAAAAAAGGCGTGAATGTTGATTCCCTCGCTGCGTGGACGTACGTCGAGTTTGCCACCTTGGGAAACATACACACTCTGCTCAGAATCTGCCTCCCCGACAAAATTGTGAAAAAGATTGCTGGGGAGATGGGAATCCCATATGCCTCTTTCTTTCTGTCAGCGATAGCCTTTTTGAAGGATGTGCGAAATTCTTGCGCACATCAGTCAAGAATATGGGATAAAACATGGCTCAGTAAGAAGAAGACTCCCATACTGCGGCAAGACGGAGGACTGATCTCTCGTACGGCAGAACTCTATAAGACAGCCGCAGCTTTATGTCTTTGTGCGATCATCTTGGGGAAAATAGCCCCAAAGAACAAATGGCGGGATAGGTGTAAGGAGCTTATATCAAGTACTGAACCCACCATCCCTGAATTGTACAAGCATTTAGGATTCACAAATCCGCAATGGTTCAATGATAAAATATGGCGGTGAAGATTTCCGGCATAGGAGGGTGCTGGGATAGAGTGAATCAAAAGTGAAACTGTGCATTGCCTCAAAAATACAGTCACCAAAGCCCGATGTCTCAAAATAAACCGTCACCCAACAGCATAGCATTTTAGTCGGCTTTTGCATGGTTTTGATCAGAAATTGAGTCAAAAAGCAGCTTCTCTCTTTGCCATTTCACTCGCCTCATGTGTTCATAGAGTTTCCTCAATGACTCTTTCGATCCTTACTTTCTTTGTATCGAGAGAGCAGCGAGGCATATTTTTCCCTCCACACAGAAAGTAACTCTATTCTCGCTTGTTTGCTCATTTTGAGTGGCATATATTTGATATTATCCCTTCATTTCTGAGGCATCAAGCTTTTGGAGAATCCTCTTTCCCCATTTACGACGTCCCTTCGGTGACTTTATTTTTGAGGCCATGCGTGCCCTTTTTTGCAAAAACACGGATCAGATTTACCGCAAAACACAAAGTAGTTTGGCCATAATATATAAAGAAAATTTACCGCAAAATCGAAAGTTTTCCTTGCAATTGATTGAAATAGCTGTATATTGAAGAAGTCGTCAATGTATGAAAAAATCGAAATATAGGCCAAGGGTATCAGATTCTCTTCTCCGCGAACTTATGGAGAGCACAGGGGCTGTGCTCATTGAGGGAGCGAAATGGTGTGGAAAAACGACTTCGGCTGAACAAATTGCGAAGAGTACGGTGTATTTTAACGATCCGAACGAGCAGCGTCGGATTGAGGCCATTCTGAGGATTGCTCCTCGCAAACTTTTGGCAGGAACCCCGCCAGTGTTGTTGGACGAGTGGCAACTTACACCCGTGATGTGGGATGCGGTGCGGTTCGAAGTGGATCAACGGGACACTTCCGGTCAATTTATTTTGACAGGGTCGGCGGTTCCTGCGGATATGGCACAGGTACATCACTCAGGTACCGGACGTATTGCGAGGATGCTTATGCGGCCCATGTCGTTGTACGAATCCGGTGAATCATCAGGAGAAATATCGCTTGCGTCGCTTTTTGCCGGAGAACACGAAATATGGGCAGAATGTGGCATGGAACTGGAGATGTTGGCTTTTCTCATTGCTCGCGGTGGCTGGCCAGGCTCCATAGGTCAATCCGAACGCGCTGCACTGCGGCACGCGCAAAATTATTACGATGCTGTGGTGCACACGGATATCTCGCGTGCGGACGGAACAAAGCGTAATGTGCAACGTGCAGCTGCTCTCATGCGAGCATACGCCAGGGTGGTGGGATCGCAAGCTAAGTTGTCCACGATAGCTCAGGATATTAGTGTCAATGAGGCGAAACCTCTCTCTTGTTTCTCTATCAGAATATCTGGAGGCTTTACGGATGATCTTTGTCATTGAAGAAGCAGAAAATTGGTCGCCAAGTCTGCGCTCCAAGGCGCTTTTGAGAGCGGCAAAAACACGCTATTTCACCGATCCCTCCATCGCGGTGGCAGCATTCGGAGCGGGACCGCAGGAGTTAATTGATGACCTGCCGACCATGGGATACCTTTTTGAAAATATGGCAGTGCGCGATTTGCGGATTTATGCCGATGCCCTGGATGGCAAGGTCTACCATTACCTGGACAGGAACGGAAGGGAAGTGGATGCTATCATTCGCCTGAGAAACGGACGCTATGGGCTGGTGGAAATTAAACTGGGCGGGGACTTGCAAAGCGTGGACGAGGGCGCAGCTAATCTCATCAAATTCGCCTCGCTCGTCAATACCGACCGTTCACCGGCTCCGTCGTTCATGATGGTGCTTACCGGTCTGGGGCAGTTTGCCTATCGCCGCGAGGACGGCGTATGTGTTGTTCCGCTCGGCACGCTCAAGCCGTGATATTAATAAATCGTACATCGCAGAGCAAACGCATGTCCTCATGCGTTTGCCTTGGGAGTCGCCCCACGACTTCTCCCTCCCCGCGCAATGCGCGCTCACTCCCCAAATCGTACCTCCGTAACATCGTCCACCGTACATGAGCAGCTGCAGGACGGCTGCTCGGGGCCGTCGTGCGTGTTGTAAATCGTACACAGGCAAACGCATCTCCCAATGCGTTTGTCCCGCTCCCCTCCTTCTCGTCTTTCAGCAGAAGATTTTTCTACCTCACAAGCGTTTCCACGGGAGGGCGGAGAGGAGATCATCAAAGCCGAGACCGGTGCCTGCAGGAACACAGAAGTCCGGAGTGATATCCAGTCCGATGGCTTCGGAGAAGGGGTTGGGACGGTACACATGCTGGGTGACGAGGCCACAGAGGGGAACCTGGTCGGCAGGTTTGCCGGTGTAGAAGAGAGCGGCGCAGTAAGCGGCCCAGCACTGCCCGAGTGGATGATCCAGATTGCTGGTGAAGACGGGGAGCCCAGCCGTGCTGTGGTGGCGAGCCGGTTTGACGATACGCATCATGGGCTTGCGGGTGCGCTGCGGGATGATTTTCTCATTGTGCAGCGGGGTGTCGTAGCCCAGGGGCATGCCGGCATCCTGCAGAGTCTGCCACTCGTCGACGTTGTAATAGCAAGGATCCTCCACGAAATCGATGCGATCCTTGAGCGCCTGCGGAAGCATTTCCCAGAACTTCAGTGCTTCCTCCAGCGAAAGCGTGCAATCGAAATCGACGCGCCATTTCCACTCCGGCACCATGGCGGCAAGATTCACGAGACGCTCCACCGTACTCGCAAGCTTGGGAATCACCTTGATCTTGCCCACACGAAAGCCCTTCTGATGGAGATTGTACACCTGCGAGGGAGTCACGCTCACGGGGAGAGTTGCATGGCTGCGCGGCACACTCAGCCCCGCAAACAGAGATACGCCTTTCGCCCGTGCCTCGCCGTCGATCTCTATGCATTTCAGGGCGCGCTCCCCCAGCAGCAACGGCGTACCATCCCTCAGAGCATCCAGCTCATACTCCAACGGAGAATCCCCAAGTTCCGGCCACGCCTGCAAACAGGCATAACCGCCGTTGTCTCCCTTTAGCAAAACACCTTCCCGCGGCTGCGCCGCTGCACGCGCACTCAGCGCTCCCACAGGTTGTAGCGTGTAGCTCGAATAAAACATGTCGCCCCACATTTAATCACATTTTCCCTTTTTGTCACGCCCTTTTCCCACACGTGTCCCAATAAAATATTCTCCGGGCTCATTCAACCCATTTCCCCATGCGTTTCCAATAGACAGCGGAAGTAAGCCCGACAAGATGTCAAAGCATTGATGATTGAGTAAAGCCGTGAATCCGACATAGTCTCACACAGGAGATTTTCCTTCTACCAACGCACAGGGCAAACGCATTAGGAAATGCGTTTGCCTATGTACGATTTACGAGGTACGATGTACGATTTATTAATAATGTGCGCGTTGCGCAAATTTCTCGGATCATTAATGGTTGCTGAGATCCCTCTAGTGCCATCATCATGATGACCGCTTGTCGTCGTGATTTTTGATGCATATAAACGTGGATATCAGTCAACAAGAGCATTTGGTCTGTTGATTGACTTCCCTCAAATGCGTTTACCCTGTATCAACGCACCATCGTCTTCGAAAATTCCGCTTTGCTTTTGTTTCGCAGGAACGCGCGTGGCGCGCTAGCATTCAAATTGACTCACCGACACCACCCTGCCGGTTCGCCCCTGTCGGGGCAACGCATCCGCGTTGTCCATCCGCACTTACCGCCGTCGTGCGTGTTGTACCTCGTACCTCGTAAATAACCAACAACTTATGCTTCATGATGTGCCCGTTAACTGCCCATTTGGGGTGCTTTTTCTTGGGATGAATGTGCCCTTTTCCTTCCCTTTCTCATTACCCTCCAAAAATTTCTCTTGACGAACCGGTAGATTGGTTTTAATATTCATCTACATTTGCTTTATTGTGCAATTATAAATCAGGCTATGAAACAGCAATATGAAATCGAAGTGGACTGCGCGAATTGCGCGGATAAGATGGAGCGAGCCGCCAACAAAGTAAGCGGAGTGCGCAAGGCATGGGTGAATTTCATCCGGCAGACAATGCTCGTGGAATTTGAGGAGGGGGAGGATCCGAGGACGGTGATGAATGGCGTGCTGAAAGCGTGCCGACGCGTGGAGCCGGACTGCGAGATTGCCCTGTGAGCAATGCGAGGCAGGAGAAAGGGGCAGTAAAACGTACTTTCACCTTGAGTCGATGGTGATAAAGAGTATGATAGCCAAAAGAGAGTACGCATGGAAGCAGGCAACATGAAGAAGAGAGTCTTCGTTCTCCTGACCGCCCTGGCGATCAGCAGCTGCATGACGTACCGACCGCAGACGATAGACCTGCGACGGGATACGGAGCAGTGGCTGACGATTTCGCAGAAGGTGCTGCCGAGAGGATGTGTACTCGGCCAGCGACGCATGCGACTCATCGGACTGTTTTTCAATCCTCAGCTGACAGAGGCCCGTCTTGGCTGGCTGAACAAGCGGAAAGCGGCACGCTATGCGGGATTGTGGGAAGACCCGGGTTTTGAACTGGGTGGCGAGCGGGACATTACTGAACGTCTGTACAACTTCTCCGTAGCTCCCACGCTGAGTCTGCCGGTGACCGGCGTGCCGCGCCTTGCCAGGCGGGTGGCAGAGCTGTACAGCGCCAAAGATTTTCAGGAGCTCGGCGCCATGGAGCTGGACTACCTCGTGCGGCTTGATACCCTGGCAAATCTCATCCGTACCTCGCACGCCAAACTGACCATCATGAGGGAGAGGGAGAAAATGGCGGCGGCAGAGCTGGAGAGCCTCAGGCGCCTGCAGGAGATGGGCGAAATCACCCCCGCCGATCTCTATGAAGCAGAGCAGCGCTTCATCTCAGTCGTCAAAGAACGGCAGGAGGAGGAAACGAATCACCAACAGCGGCACCTGGAACTCATCTCGATGCTGGGGCTGCACCCGGCTGTCGGCGAAATCGAAATCGGCGGGGAACTGCCAACCGCGCCTCCCGACCCCGTACCGATGCCGTGCGAAGAGGAATTGTTGCAGCATCCACGAATCTGCGCGGCTCTCGTGGCGCACAAAGCGAGTGAGGAGGAGCTGCGCATGGAAATCCGCAAGCAGTACCCTAATCTCGAACTCTCCCCGGGATACGCGAGGGAGGATGGCGACAAAAAGCTTACCTTCTCGGTTGGTTTTACCCTACCCCTCTGGAACCGGAACCGTGAAGCGATTGCGCGCGCGGCCGGCGGGCGTCAATTAGCCGAGGTGAGCGCCATCCGACAGTGGCGAGAGCTGTTGCAGGAGGCGTATGCACTTGCGGCTCGTCAGAAGCTGCTCACCGAGCATTGCCGCGCCGTTCATGAACGACTGTTGAACCTGCAGCAGAGTGCGGAAAGCCAGGAAAAGCTCTATTCACTCGGGGAAGTCAACTTGACTATTCTGGCCGCCACGAGGCACGAAACTTACACGAGCCGTCTCGCCTACCTGGATTGTCTCGCTCAGCTGCTGGAAGTACGCACCGCCCTGCTTTTCCTCCGCGCCGGCTCCCTCTGTGGACAGCCTTCCTCACTTTTCAATTATTAAAGCCCCTGAAATTATGGACGAAGAACTGAAACAACTGGGCGAGCGCCTGCGAGGTCTGCGCGACGTGCTCGATGTCCCGATGAGCGAGATCGCCGAGATAATCGGCATCGACGTAGAAAAATACGCAAAGATTGAGAAAGGAGAACTGGATATCACCATCTCCAATCTGATGAAGATTGCCCACAAGTACGGCATGTCTGCGGAAGAACTGATGTTCGCCGAGACTCCGCACATGAACTTGTACTCTGTCGTACGCAAGGGACAGGGCGTATCAGTGAAACGTCGGAACGCCTATAATTATAGTAGCCTCGTGAGCGGGTTCAGAAATCACAAGGCGGACGTTTTCCTCGTCACTGTGGAGCCAAAACCGACGGCACGCATCATCTACAAGAGCTCGCACGCCGGGCAGGAGTTCAACTACGTCCTCGAGGGGAAAATGAACTTTTACATCGGCAATAAGACGATTGAACTGGATGAGGGCGACAGCATCTATTTCGACGCGACCAAACCCCATGGCATGCTTGCCATCGGAAATAAAGCGGCAAAAATTCTCACCTTCTCCGTCGAGTAAACGTTAAGCCAACACCGAACCAAAGGTATGATCGAACGATTTTTAAAGCAGACCAGCTTTGAGTCTGTGGAAGATTACAACCGACATCTCGAGTTCATCATCCCGGAAAACTTCAACTTTGCCTATGACGTTATGGACGCATGGGCTGAAGAAGCCCCGAAGAAACTTGCCCTCCTCTGGACCAACGACCGGGGAGAAGAGATCCGCACGACCTTCAGCGCACTGAAAGAACAGACCGACCAGGCCGCCGGTTACCTGATGTCGCTCGGCATCGGCAAGGGCGATCCCGTGATGATCATTCTGAAGCGCCGCTACGAGTGGTGGGTGGTGATGCTGGCGCTGCATAAAATCGGCGCTGTCGTGATCCCCGCTACCCATATGCTCACCAAACACGATATCGTGTACCGCAACACGCGGGCCTCGGTGAAGGCCATCATTTGTGTAGATGATCCCTATGTGGTAGAACAGATTCAGGAAGCACGGACCGAAAGCCCGACAGTGGAGCACTACATCACCATCACCGACCACGGTAAGCCCATTCCCCCGGGATTCCGCGACTGGCAATCAGAATGGCGCAAGGCCCCAAGGTTCGTGAAGCCGGATTTTGTAAACAGCAACGACGACACTATGCTGATGTACTTCACCAGCGGAACGAGCGGCGAGCCGAACATGGTGGCCCATGACTACCTCTACGCCCTCGGGCACCTGACCACGGGCGTCTTCTGGCACAATTTGCACGAGGGATCCCTGCACCTCACTGTGGCGGATACCGGCTGGGGCAAAGCCGTCTGGGGCAAATTTTACGGGCAATGGTTTGCCGGCGCAACCGTGTTTGTGTTCGACCACGAAAAATTCAACGCCGACACCCTGCTGCGGCAGATTGAAAAGTACAAGGTGACGAGTTTCTGCGCGCCACCGACCATCTATCGCTTCATGATTCGCGAGGATTTGTCGAAATACGACCTCTCCAGCCTCGAATACTGCACGACCGCCGGCGAAGCTCTCAATCCCGCCGTCTTCGAAAAATTCAAAGAAAAGACCGGCATTAGCATGATGGAAGGGTTCGGGCAAACGGAAACCACCATGACGCTGGGAACCTTCCCCTGGATGCAGCCCAAACCCGGCTCCATGGGCATCCCCAACGCGCAATACAACATCGACCTGCTGCGCCCGGACGGTATCCCCTGCGAGGACGGAGAAAAGGGGGAGATTGTCGTTCGCGTGGGCGCAGGGAAGCCGATCGGTCTGTTCAAGGAATACTACCGCGACCCTGACCTGACCCACCGGGCCTGGCATGACGGGATCTACCACACAGGCGACATGGCATGGCGCGACGAAGACGGCTACTACTGGTTCGTGGGGCGCATGGATGACATCATCAAATCCAGTGGCTACCGCATCGGTCCTTTCGAGGTGGAGAGCGCTCTGATGACCCATCCTGCCGTGGTCGAATGCGCGATCACAGGTGTTCCGGACGACATACGCGGCATGGTGGTGAAAGCCACCGTAGTCCTCGGCAAAGAGTGGAAGGACAAGGCGGGCGAGGCTCTTGTCAAGGAACTCCAGCAGCACGTCAAGCGCGAAACGGCTCCGTACAAGTACCCCCGCATCGTGGAATTTGTCGATGAGCTTCCCAAAACCATCAGCGGCAAGATCCGCCGCGTGGAAATCCGGCAAAATGACGCAAAAAATGAGTAACCGCATATTTACCTTTTCCTCAATGAAACCGGCGCACAGTTGCCTTTCTCTGCTGCTTCCCTTTTTCGCACTCGCCGCGTCCTCCCCCGGTCAGACGGCGGAACCGGCGCCGAGTGGGCACGACCACGCTGCCGAGGCAAAAATAGTGGATGTGGATTCATACTCCCGCTACATTGTAAACCTGCAGGTAGAGACCATCCCCGCAACCACTCTGGCGCTCTCACGCTCCCTCTATGGCTACCTCACGGTGCCGGCACACGCCATGCAGGCATATTCCCTCCCGTGCAGCGGCAGAATTCACCTCATGGTAAGGAGCGCTCAAGCTGTGAGAAAAGGGGATGTGCTCTACAAGCTTACTTCACCGGTCTATACGGACCAGGCGGCTGCAGTAGAGGGGGCTGAAGCGGATCTGAAACGCTGCAAAACGGAACTTTCCGCCCTGAGAGAACGTGTCCTGAAACTTTCTGAAGCCGGCGCAAAAAACAGCGAATTGGACGCACAACTCACCTTCAAATTAGCGGAAACAGCCCGTGCTGAACGGGAGCTTTCCATCGCACAGACGCGACTTCACTCTCTCGCGCCGGATGCCGAGCAAATTACGGAGAACGGTCTCCCCGTTCTCCTCATCCGGGCGCAATCCGACGGCATTGTCAACAACATCGCTGCCACCCAGAATAGCTGGGGAGAACAGGGGGCGTCGGTCATCACCATGAGTGACCCTGCCGCCATGGAAATTGTCGGCTCCCTCTACGCCGCCGATACCCCACGCATCGCGGATGTACGCGCCTTCCTGCCCATAGGGCGCGAAAATATACAGCTCACGGGCACGTGGCGACTCTCCGACCAGGTGAACACCGACACCCAGACGCGAAACCTCTACTTTACCCCGTCCGCCCTGCCACAGGAAGCGCGCGCCGGGCAACTCTGCCGTATTGATCTGTACAACTCTCCCGCAGAGCCGGGCATAGTGAGCATCCCGGAATCTGCCCTCGTGCGCGTGGGGACGGATGATGTCGTTTTCATCGAGTTGAAGGAAGGGAAATACGCTATGGTGAAGGTGCACGCCGGGGAGAGCCATGCCGGGATGGTTTCCGTCGCAGGTCTGAAACCGGGGCAGAAAATCGTCGTCAAGGGCGGCTATGAACTCAAGTACAGCATCCCCTCGGCAACGGGACTCAAAAAGGTGGGGCACTTCCACGCCGATGGCAAATTCCACGAAACGGATGAGTACGACGAACACGAAGAGGGCGAATCCGGGGACGCACATGAGCATGACCACGAACACGAGCACTGAGCCATGAACTTCCTCGTCTCCTTCTGCCTGCGCAATAGATTGACCGTCCTTCTTCTGGCTCTCGTCCTGGCCGTATGCAGCGCGCTGGTTGTATGGCGGCTTCCTGTGGATGTATTTCCGGAGTTGAAAGTACCGCGCGTCACGATTCAAACGGAAGCCGGAGGCTTGAGCGCGGAGGAAGTGGAGCAGTACATTTCCATCCCGCTGGAATCTGCCCTGCGCGGCACTACGGGTGTGAAGGAGGTGCGCTCTTCTTCCGGTGCGGGGCTTTCTTTCGTGTGGGTGGACTTTGACTGGAACACGGATGTGTACCGCGCGCGGCAGATCGTCTCTGAACGGCTTGCCGTGGTGCGAAGCTCCCTTCCGCCCCAGGCAGAGACAGAAATCGCTCCGATCGTTTCCGTGACCGGGGAAATTATGCTCATTGCCATCACCGGGGATGCTGATGCACTGGAGATGCGGCGCGTTGCAGAGTACCGCCTGCGCAATCGACTGCTCGCCATCCCGGGAGTGGGGCAAGTTACGGTGCTGGGCGGACGCCTCCCTGAGTTTCAGGTTCTTTATGACCCCGAGAGGATGCGCCAATCCGGCACGATGCTCGATGATTTGCGCAATGCCCTGGAATCCGCCGGCAGCACAGCCCCGGCAGGATACCTGGAAGATGTCTCAGGGCAGGAACTCCCGGTGCAGCAAGACTCGCGGACCATGACGCCGGATCACCTGGCGCGCACTCCCATCCCGGGACGCGCAGACAGCACACTGCGCGTAGAGGATGTGGCCAGGGTTGTGGTCGAAGGAGCCCCGCGCCGCGGCAACGCCGGTTTCAATGGGCAGCAGGCCGTCATCCTCTCCGTCCAGAAGGCGCCGGGAGCCAACACGCTCAAACTCACCGAGGAATTGGAGGCAACGCTGGAGCAATTTCGCAAGAGTGAGCTGCCGAAGGACATGCAACTGCATGCGGATGCATACCGGCAGGCGGATTTCATCACGCTTTCCATGGAGAACGGGAAGCGCACGCTTCTCATTGCAGCCGGGGTAGTCATGCTGGTCATCCTGCTTACCCTGCTCAACTTACGCACGGCCATCATCACCCTGCTCACCATGCCCCTGTCCGTGCTGCTCGGCATGGCGTGCTTCCCCGCATTCGATCTGGCGGTCAATATCATGACGCTCGGCGGCCTGGCCGTGGCTGTGGGCGATGTGGTTGACAACGCCATCATTTTCGTGGAAATCGCGTGGCGGAGCCTGAATGCGAATGCCGCCCTCCCCCCTGAGCAGCAGAAATCGCGCTTTGAGGTGCTGATGCAAAGCAAGGGGGAAATCATCAATTCCATCACCTATTCCTCCGTCATCATTCTGCTTGTCTTTGCCCCCCTGCTCTTCCTGAGCGGGCTGGAGGGGCAGTTCTACCGTCCCCTCGGCATTTCGTATATGCTGGCGATGGCGGTTTCCCTTCTGGTGGCGCTCACTCTTGTTCCTGCTCTCTGTACGCTTTGGTTTAAGCCCTCGCGACAAAAAGGCGGGGAATCTCAAACCGTCCGGCTCATGAAGCGCCTCTACCGGCCTGTTCTGGAGTTTTGCCTGCGTTTTCCCCGCACCGTCGTCGGATGCCTCATGCTGTTGACCATTGCCGCCCTTTGGCTTGCCTCTACCTTCGGCACAAGTTTCCTGCCCCCCTTCAATGAGGACTGCTACACGGTCTTTGTGAATACCGTGCCGGGCACCTCGCTGGCGGAGACGCAGCGAATCTCGGACCGCGTGATGGTTGAGCTGGGGAAAATTCCCGGTGTCAAAAGCGTGGCGCAGCGAACGGGACGCGCGGAGAACGATGAGCATGCTGAGCCTGTGAGCGCCTCTGAGCTATTGGTGCGCGTGGACCTCTCCCACGACCAAGAGACGCTGCAAAAGGATATCCGTCGCGTGATCCACGGCATTCCGGGCGCCGGCGGCATGATTGGCTTCCCTCTCGCCCACCGCATCAGCTCGGCTCTCTCGGGCTCAAACTCCGAGATAGCCATCAATATCTACGGCACTGAGCTGGAGCAAATCCGCAAGGCGGCTGAACGCGCCGCGCAGATTCTCTCTTCCATGCCGGAGGTGGCGGATGCCCGCGCGAATCGCGAGGTGCTCGTGGATTCCGTCCGCATCAATTACAACCGCGAGGCGCTTGCTGCCTACGGTCTCTCCATGGCCGACGCCGCGCAGCAGGTCTCTGCCGCGCTGAATGGGCTCGTCGTCGGCTCTATCACCCGCAATCTCGACCACTGGAATGTCGTACTGCGCCTTGATCCCGCTTTACGCCGCAGTGTGGACGACATCCGCAATCTGCAACTCGTCGCCCCCGGCGGACGAGCCCTTCGCCTCGGCGATGCTGCGCAGGTGTACCGCGAGGAGGTCACTAACCTCATTCTGCGCGATAATTCCCTGCGAAAGGCAATGATCTCCTGCAACCCCGCCCCGAACTCCAACACGGGCGACCTGACACGCGCCTGCCGCGAGAAGCTTGAACCCGCCATGCATGAACTCGGCTGTAGTGTGGATTACTCCGGCACCATCAAGAGTCGCGAGCAAGCCCAAATGCGGCTGCTCATCGTCGGCGGCATCGTCTGCGTGCTCATCGTGATGCTTCTGGCCGGTTCATTGGGAGGCATGCGGCGTGCGCTCATCACGCTCATCAACATTCCGCTCTGTCTCGTGGGCGGCATTGCGGCGGTGTTTCTCGCCTCGCCGGATACCCTTTCCTCGCTTCTGCACGGCTCCGCCTACATCCCACCCATCCTCTCCGTGAGCTCCCTCGTCGGCTTTGTGACGGTGATCGGCTTTGCCATCCGCTCCGGGCTTATCCTGCTGAACCGTTACCGCTCGCTGGAGAGGGAGGGCAATGCCCCTGAGACGGCTATCCGCATCGGCTCCCTTGAGCGGGTGGTGCCCATCATGATGACGTCCCTCACTACCATCCTCGGTCTCCTTCCCCTCGTCTTTGCAGGGAACCAACCCGGAGGTGAACTTCTCGCCCCCCTCGCCGTTGTCCAGCTCGGAGGCCTCATCAGCGCCACTATCCTCAACCTCCTCGTGCTTCCCGCCGTCTATAAAATCTCTGCTCCCTACCTCAGGGAGAGCCAATAATCGCGGAAAAAGAAGGACTCTTCGGACGCTTCTATCAGCGAACGATTACTGCCTCCCTCAAACAGCATATCATCATCGCATCTCGAAAAAAAGCAAGCGAGGCTTCACGAAACCCCGCCTGCTTTGTGATTTTGTTTATTGTTTCCTCAGAACTGACAGCTGTAACCCAGCCGCACGCCGAGGCTAAGCTGGTTCTCAACCTTATCGCTTTCGTAGCCATCGCCGTAATCAGCTCCAAAATCAGGACGTCCCAGCAGCTGTAGAAGTTGTACGGAAAGTGTCACCGCCCCAGTTTGGGAGACTTTCTGTGACAAACCGACTTCTGCGCTCCATGCAAAGCCCCACTTGCTCTTGGTTTCGCTTTCACTCACCCCTGCGAAACTTATCTCCTCCTTAACCTTTGTCTGAGCAAGCCCTACATTGACGCCTCCGAAGAAATACAGTGAGTCATTCAAAGGCGTTGTCAAACGATACCCGGGCATAATGTAGATATTCCGTACTTCCCCCTTCGCATTGATCAGATAGTAATCAGAGCCAAGGTCAATAGCATGTTCCTCCTCACCCATAGCGTAACCAAAGCGGATATTCACGGCATGATGCTCGTTGATGGCATACAGAGCGGTCAAATCCACCCCATACGTGTCCACCTTGAAGGCAGGCACTCCCTCCTCCGCTTTCCGGATGTCTTTCAGCGCAAAGTTGTAGGCTGCGTTCACTTCGAGGCCAAATCCGCTCTTCTGCTGCTCCTCTTGTCCGTATGCGACGCCAAGCGCGGCACACGCCAATAATGTCATAGCTGTCTTTTTCATAGGATTGTTGTCCACCTGGACGAGGTGAGTGTAGCGTATTTGCAATACGCTGATCAACACCCTCAAGAGACAGATTATGAATATATTGTGAATCACGCAGCACAATCATTTTCCTCATATACGGACACATTTTCACACTTCGTATCCGTTGAAAAACACGAAAACAACTAGCTAAAAATTAGGCTTGACATACGTATTGCAAAAACGTGACGCTGAACATCAGGCAAGAAATTCCCTTTCTCACTGCAAACATTCCGACATCTCCGCACGCAGCCGCAGAGCGCTCTCCTTGCGAGGGGGCGTCATGGTTGCTCCTTTTTCTTGCAGTGCTCCTCAAGTTCCAGCAGGTAGCGGTCGTAGTCCGAAAGGTACTCGCGATCTTGAATCACCCTGTATTTCTCGAATTCGCCATCTGCAACCCGCAGTGATTCACGTTGTATTTCTTCCCATCCGGGGGCAGTTATTAGAAATTTTCGAATAACTGAATCCCCCTGAAACTCAGCGTCTTCAAAAACTTTCTTGATGTGGTAATTCATCGTGGGTACCTCCACGCCGTAGATCCCCGCCAGCAACTTCTGCGTCAACCAGATATTTTCATCCTCATAGCGGCTTTCAAAACTCTTCCCACCATCGCCGACCGATGCCTCATAGGTCAAATACTCCGCCGCAGAACTGCGCTAACTCACCTGTTCCTTGTTCCCTTCACATCGCCATCATACCCGCACACCCCCCCCCAAGTCAACCTCGAGCTCCACCGATCATCCCGCGCACAAACCAACCTCCCTCTCCCCTTCACTTCACGCACTCCAACACCGCCTCCCTCAGCCGCAAAGCCTTCTCCATAAGCCAGGCAAAATACTCCTGCCAGCGTCCCCTATCCGCTGGATCAGCACCGGCTATCATTAGCTGAGCCCACCCGTCCTTGCTCGCCTTGTCCCAATGTAGCCCTTCGCCTACCATGCGATCAAATTTCTCTTTCCGGGTCTTTAGCTGTTCATACAGATCAAGGTTGCCATCCACGTAGACCATGATGCCAACTATCTTTTTCTTCGCACTGATACTAGGAACGAGATAGCATGTGCTCATACCTAAATACAGGTGGCAATCTCTACGATTAGACGGTTTTCCCAGACGGAAAACCTTGCTAAACTCGGCATTTTCCTGGGCCGCTTCCCTAAACGCAATCCAGAACTCGAGGTAGAGTTGACCGGTGGCGCTTGTGACTTCGATTTGTCGCTGTTTCTTGATCCAACCATTTGGCTTCTCAATAACCTCAAATTTCGGTGCAATGTCGGAGTCTCCGATGCGATAAAGTTTTACCTCACAAAGGAAAAATCCGATGTTCTCATCCGTATGATTGTTCAACCATTCGATGGCCGAACGATGTTCCTCTCGAGCGTGCCGCACCACCCAAACAATAATCTCCGCATTTCTTCCAGAAGCGTAGGTAATGAGCTTGCCCAGGTGATCATGATTCGTGTCCTCCAGCTGATTTTCAATAATAATCCGCCGTCCCGTTCCCACCTCTGTAGCAAAGATATCCGCACGAAAACCGCCCACCGGCGCTTCCTGCTCCTCCACAGCAATCTCGATATCCAGCGCCTCTCCAAGCAGAGTCATATTCTCCTCTTGAGCCAACCATGTTGTGAACCCTCGCGCCTCGTGCGTCCACGCCACACGCAGATTTTTTATCTCCTCCAGCTTGCCTAACTTCGGAGTATTCATGCGGATCATTCTAACGGGAAGGCAATGACAATTCAAGCGAGAAAAGCTATTCTATCAATAAACAGCAAGAGTGCTACCTATTTGTAGCCCTCTTGTCAATTGAATTCAAGGCACCCCCTTCTCAAGGAGCAACCCTGCATTTGGATAAAATAGAAAAGTAGAGAAACCTCCAGTCGATTGATCACGCTTATTTCCGGACACGAAAAGACGCAAATGGCGAACTCATTTTCTAATGCATTCGCTGTGGTCAGACGTTGGACTTTCTTATTGCTATTTAATTTAAGCTATGTCCTTTCACAACCACCTTAACAGTCTGAAACGCCAATATCTATGACAGATTCGTGAAGCATCTGTATTCACTGCCCCCCAAATCATCTTGTTCTTTGAACCACCGGAACTCATTCTTGGTCTTTGTTTTCCGGTATTTCCGCCTCAGGAGAAACCATAGGGATAAGGCCAGAAGTACGAGAATAAGCGGAGAAGAATTGAGCGGGCAGTGAACGCATAGCGCCTATCAGACCGTGAGAATCTGAAAAAATGGTCACAGTGGTAACTGCTCCATCATGGTGCAGAGCTGTGGCTGGGCGATCGACCCCATTTACGCAAACCGTACCTGTGGAAACGGAAAGTGAAGGCATCGCTCCCCTATCCGCCCAGCTGATGGCGCGTTCACAGATATAGCGCAGGTAATCTATTTTGCCGACATAGTGGCGGTGCTTCACACTATCGGAAATATAGTCGAGTTCCTCCCGCATCCATTGAGCGAGATTGAGCCACTCACGCTTCGTGAAGGCGTTGAGGAGAAGCGAGGCGGCATAGGCCTCATCGAGGACCTCAGGACGCTCGCGCTTCATCTCAGACGTTCCATCCTCGTTGATGGAAAGAGTCGATTCGCGGAAGGGGCACCCGGCGCTCACAAGACGATTCTTCACGCCCGGAATATCCGGTTCAAGGCGCATAGAGATCTTATAATGATCGGACTCAGCATATGAATTCAACGAAACGATCGCTCGACAGATGCGAGCGTTCTCCGAAAAATATTTCTTGGCGAATTTATGAAAAAAGTCCGTTTGCCCTTCATAAGAAAAGTCCGGCTCGTGTCCATCGATAACGGTATCCACCAAGATGAACATCAACTCATCCTCGCCACGCTGCATGATAACGGCGCTGCGTGTGCGCGAGAAATTCTCATCAAATGAACCGGGGACATGGACCCAACCTTCAGCAACAAATGCAGAGATTACCACAGCCATCCCAATGGAATACTTAGCAAACTGCTCATAGCTTACCATAGCCTGAATGGTACGATCATGGCCCTCTTTTTTCTCCTTCAGACTCGGATCTGTATGCCACGATTCCCCATCCTCCACCACCCCATCGGGTATAGCTTGCAGAATACCTGCAAAGGACACCAAGTCACCGACAGATGGTTTATAATCCTTCAGAAGACTGTGACTGATGATAACCTTGATCACGCTGGTGTCATCATCGGGGAGGAAATTGGGGTCTCGGTCAATTTCGCTGAAGGCGCAGGAAAAAGATTTGGCGAGTTTTTAAGAATAGATAGTTAATGTTACAAA
>CANQJI010000053.1 GCA_947624205.1 uncultured Akkermansia sp.
GAGGATCGCCCCCACCGCCGCAACAGCTACCACGGGGTAGAGCGGCTTTTTATCGTTTTTCTCCGGTTCGATTTTCATGGGTTGGATGGTTTGGGTTCTGTCGGTTTATCTTTCGGAATTCGACCACCTGCCCCAGGTGCTAATTGCGGTTCACGCGTGGGGATCTTTCTTCTCCCTGGTACTCCTCGCGGTTCACGCGTGGGCACCTCAGTTTGCTGTTTTTGTTCCGTCTTCGGTGAGGGAGTGTCACGAGTATAAATCGGAGCTTCGCCAACCCAGCCCTGCGGGAGCCTGTCCTCTTTTGGAGTTTCGGTTGTGTAGGCAGATACCGTCAGCGCAGCTACGGCCGCTATACCGGGATACAGCGGGGCTTTTGCCATTGTGCAGGGGAGAATTCTCATACTCCTTGAGAATACTATTTGTTTCGTATGGTAGCAAGATTAAATTGTGCCAAGGAAGCGGGAAAATATCGGTCGCAACGCCTCAGATTATATTGCCTCGAATTAATAGGATTTGAATTACTATATATTGGTAATGTGAGTAAAGCCATCATTGATTAACTTCTCCCAAATGCGTCTTGCTCTGGAAGCTGACCCGATCGGATGATCACGCGCCTGAAGTGAGAGATTTTCCACGAGATGCGACTTCCACGAAAGCACGCGGTGAAATCTTATTCAGCAGTACGTAGCGTGGTGTCTTGTTGCGGTTCTCCGCTGTTCCCTCAACATTGCTCTCGTCAACGTCTTTCAATGTCACCCAGCAGGCTTTGGAGCTGCTTATGCGCGTAAAAGATACGGGAGCGGAGGGTACCTTCGGAGACGTGGAGCATTTTGGCAATTTCCTGGTAAGAGAGACCCATGATATCGCAGAGGGTGACAACTTCGCGATGGGCGGGGGAAAGTTGATCCAGAGCGTGGCGGAGGCGCTTTTTGATGTCGGTTATGTGGGCCCCGCGCACAGGGTCTGCATCCAACGCTTGATCCGCGAGCTCAGAGTCTTTCTCCAAGGGGTCACCATTCTCTGTATCGTCAATGCTGAAAGAGCGTTCACGTTTGCGCTTACGGATAAAGTTGCGAGCCTGGTTGGCAGCGATTGTGTATAGCCAGGTGTAGAAAGCGCTTTTTTTGTTGAAGTGACGAAGGGAGCGGAAAGCGCGAAGAAAAGCCTCTTGCGCCACATCGTAGGCGTCCGCTTCAGAGCCGAGCATCTGCAGGAGCATGGCATGCAGTTTGCGGCTGTGTCGCCGGATGAGCTCGTCAAAGGCACGGGTTTCTCCGGCGAGAGTTATGCGGATGAGCTCTTCATCCGATTGCTCAGTCCAATCCTCTGCTCGTTCTTGTTCCGGCATGTTGCTTTGAATATTAATTGCTGCGAAGGAGGTTGCTGGGGTAGGGGAGAGAGCGGGGTTGAATACGAGGCGCAGTGACCGTTTGTAAGAGGGTTGGCTACACAGGTAAGGAGTAAGAACGACCGTCGCGTCCCTCAAACCAGTTGATGAAGGCGACATTGGCGGTGGTGAACCCTCCGGGCGTGGGGTAATTTCCGCTGAAATACCAGTCGCCACAGGGTCCCTCGATAGCAGAGTGCAGACCCTCGAGAGTTTGATAGATGACCTCGACCTCGCAGGGGGAATTGTCCGGCGTGACGAGATGTGAAATTTCTTGCGTGATTTCATCAACGGTGAAGGGGGAGTATATCTTCTTCACGGGATTAGTACGCTGCTCCGGCGGGAGGGTGAGTTGGTGGCGGCATTCTTCATACACCTGCGAGATATAGGGGTAGTCCCCGCGCTTTTGCAGCAGGGAAATTGCCGCCTGGAAGGCGATAAATTTGCCTAGTTCACTCATGTCAATGCCGTAGCAATCCGGGTAGCGGATCTGCGGCGCGCTGGAAAGGATCACGATCTTGCGTGCCTTTGAGCGGGCGAGAAGGCGCAGAAGCGACGAGCGCAGTGTGGTTCCTCGCACGATGGAATCATCGATGGCAATGAGAACTTCTTCCTCACCTACGGCGCCATAGGTGAGGTCGTACACTTGAGCGGCAAGTTGTTTACGGCTACTCTCCTCGGAAATAAAGGTGCGGAGTTTGATATCTTTGTGCGCGATTTTTTCTGCGCGAGGCCAACGTTTTTGAATGAGCTCGCGAATAAGCTCGTCGGTTAGAGTTCCGTTATGGAAGGCATCAATGACGGCGGCTGTCACGCGGTCGCGTCGGTAGGCGCGTAGACCCTCCAGCAGACCGTAGTAGGAAACCTCGGCAGTGTTGGGGATGTAAGTGATGGCAGCGTGGGAGAAGTTTTCGTCACCGAGGCATTCCACAACTTTTTCGGCCAGGTTGGCACCGAGCGCCTTGCGTTCTCGGTAGATGATCGGGTCATTACCGCGAGAGAAATAGATAGCCTCGAAAGAGCAGGGAGTCGGTTCCAGTGGGGTGGTGTATTCCCTGATGCTGATTTTGCCGTCATTTTTCACCACGATCATGTTGGCACGTGGCAGCTCCTGCACATCCTCGCATTCCACTCCCATGACGCTCATGAGAGGGACGCGTTCGCTGGCGATGGCCAGGTATTCATCTGTGAGCACATAATGACAGGGACGAATCCCGTGCGGATCACGCAGACAGAAGAAGTCGCCGTTTCCCACGGCTCCCATTACGCAGTAGCCGCCATCCCACCCCTGGGAGGCTTTGCCGATAATGTCGTAGAGATCCAGGCGGCGGGAAATTTCGTGAGGAATTTCGCGTCCTGGAATCGATTTATCACGCAGTTCGCGGTAAATATCCGTGTGTGCTTCGTCGAGGTAATAGCCGATCTCCTCCAGCACGGCCTGGGTGTCGGTATCGAAGATGGGGTGCTGCCCGCGCTCGATAAGTTTGCGGTTCAATTCGCCGGCATTCGTCATGTTGAAATTGCCCAGCAGCATGAGAGTGCGCGTGGTCCAGTTTGTCCTGCGCAGGAATGGATGGCAGCTTCCTTCATCAAACTGTCCGCTCGTACCGTAGCGCAGATGTCCCACCAGAATTTCTCCGCCGAAGTTAAATTGATTCTTGTAGGCTGCAGCGTCTTTCACATTCCACTTTCCTTCCTCTCGCAAAATACGCAAATTGCGTTGCTGAGCCGAGAATATCTCTGAGAGAGCGGAGGAAGTGGCATTGCGTGCGCGGAAGACATAGGGCGAACCCAGAGGCATGTTGAGCTTCACGCAGCCGATGCCCGCGCCATCCTGCCCGCGGTTGTGCTGCTTTTCCATGAGGAGGAAAAGTTTGTTGAATGCCCATTCCGGAGAGCCGTACTTGTCTGCGAAGTAAGAGAGGGGTTTGAGGAGTCGGATTGCAGCGACGCCGCATTCGTGGTGCAAGGGGTCAGACATGGGGCTGGAGAGAAGGAATCAGGTGAAGCTTAGGTGAAAAAGGAAAGATGAGACGAAAAACTGCGAGGAAGACGAATAAACCTGCCGACGGGAGGGTCACCCGGCGACACTTACGCGGATGCCGCGACCCTCACGGATCTGCCCGATCACATGCCCCCCGGGTCCGGCCGAGAGGATAGCGTTCACCTGCTCCGGCGAGACGATGGTGACCCAGCCGATACCCATGTTGAAGGTATGGAAGCGGTCCTCGGCATCCACAAACTGCAGTACCTTCTGAGCCACGTCATTTTGCCAGTACGGGATGGCGAGATCTGCTCCTTTTTCGCCGAGGAATCGCTCGAGATTTTCCGGTAGACCGCCACCGGTGATATGAGCATATGCTTTTGGCACAATGCCACGTGCACGCAGATCCCACACGATGTCATGGTAAAGGCGCGTGGGAGCGAGGGCACTGCGTAGCTCTTCCTGTGTGAGCAGGTCGGGATGCTGTGCGAGGATGCGGCGGATAAGACTCCAGCCGTTGGCGTGGAAACCATCACTACCGAAGCCTACGAGCACATCTCCGACTGCCACGCGTGAGGGATCGATCATTGAGCTCTTCTCCACACAGCCGATGCAGAAGCCAGCTAGCTCGACGAGATCCTCCGGTACCACGCCCGGCATTTCAGCGGTTTCACCACCGGCCAGGATGCAGTTGCAACTTTCGAGGTAATCACACATGCCGGATACCAGCCGCGTGATGCGCGGGGTTTCGGTCTTGAGATTAGAAATGCCCAGGTAGTCCAGAAAGAGCAGGGGATCACCCCCCGTGGTCAGAATGTCGTTCACATTCATTGCGACGAGATCTTTTCCCGCCGTCTCCGGCATGTCCTGGTCAAAGAGCAATTCGGTCTTGGTCCCTACTCCGTCCGTTCCTGTCACGATCACGGGTTCCTTGTAAGAGGAGAGGTCGTACGCCGCGGCAAAGAGACCGAAGGCGTTGCATAACTGGCGGTTTTTCTGGGTTCGTTTGACGTGTGCGCTGATGTTGTGGACAAAGGATTGCGCTTCAATTGTGTCAACGCCTGATTCTCTGTAGGTAAGGTTGCCGGACATGAGTGAAAGCGGGTAAGGCTGAAAACCATGCGCATTATACCTGTGCCGGCTTCGAAAAGCAAGCCGTAATTCAGGTTGGCTTTCTATTTGTTTGCCCTGTCACGAAAAAGAGGGGACGGAAGGAGCTTATTCTTTGACTATTTTGGATTTACGACACGCAATTTTCGATCGGAAGAATTCGGCGCGTTGCGTGAAGAAGCAAGCAGAAAAAATCAGGGGAAGAGGTACTGAGATTCAATACGTCTTCCCCTATTTGGCTCATCACTCGCTTCCGAAATACCGGAAGAGAGTGATGAACTCATGGTAAAGGTTTGTTCACTTGGTCTCGGCAGGCATGCCGGCGGCCTTGATCTGTTCAATCATCTCGGGCGTGAGCTGTATGGGGCCCGTTTTGGCTTCCTCGGCTTTCTCGATGCCATGAAGCTTGAATTTGAAAATCAGAAGAGCATTCGGACCCAGCTGAGCAGGAGCCTGGTCTCCGTAGCCGAGTTCTGCCGGCACGTATACTTCCCATTCCTCTCCTACCGGCATCATCTTGAGCGCTTCTGCCACGCCCGGAATTACGCCGACCACCTGGAATGGCACGGGGGTATCTGCTTTGTCGAACACGGTTCCGTCCGCAAGGCGTCCTTCGTAGGTGACCATCAGTCGCGCATCGCTGCCATGCTTTTTCTCGTCATATTTTTCACCATCTTTAGCAGGGGAAAGCACTTTATACTGCAGACCGCTCTTCGTGGTTTGCACGCCTTCTTTCTTGGCGTTCTCTTCAAGGAAGGCCTTGGATGCTGCCAGATTTTTTTCTGCAAGCTCTTTTTGACGTGCCTCCAGCTGACCGGAGAACGCCACCATGCATGCGCGCAGAATCTCGCGATCCATGTCATTCATTTCGGGACTCACCTTGCCCTTCAGACCGTCCGCCAGGGCGCTCATGTAAACCGAGGGGTCGATGTCATCAATGTGCAGGGGACCGACGTTGGAGAGCTGCATACCGGTATCGTAGCCCAAGTAGTAGGAAACAACCTTGACAATCTGCTCTTTAGTTGGGGTTGGGAGTTTATCGGGGGCTGCAGCAGCCGGTGCATCGGCAGGCAAAGCAGGAGCCTGTGTGGCAGCATCACCTTCAGCCAGAGCCAAAGGCATGAGTGAACACAGGCAAGCGGCGTATCGTAATGTGTTATTTATTTTCATGGTGTTGGTTTTTAGTTGTTATCAAATCTGAATTTTACGTGGCGGGGCGCCCTTTTCTCCCAAGTGGAAAGAGCCGCTTTGTATAATTTTTTCAGTTTATCCGGGTTGTTGATTTGGAACTCAATGGAGTGAGAATAGGTTCCCTCCGGGAACTTGACTGCCGGAACATCTGCATCATCCCTCTGTGCGGATGTTTCTCGGGTTATTTGCTGTCGCACTTTATCAATAACTTCCTTTGGATCACCCATCGGAGAGATTTCCCGAGTAGGGTGGATGTAGTAGAACTTGATTGTGTTGTTGCCCAAGGTATCAATGGTGACTTCAGAGATGAGGTTATCACCGTTGAGACGGTAATTGTGCATCGCAATGGCTGTAATCATGTTGACGTTGATGACGACGACATCACTCTGCGAGACAATGACGGACAGAAGGGGAAGGCGTGCTTCTTCAACAGTAGAGTCTTGCGCGGTGAGGGGAGCTACCGCAGCAGAGAACAGAAGGCAGAAATGAAAAATAAATCTTCTCATGAACGATGCTCCATCCCTTCTACGCTAACTCGTTCATCAAGTCAAGCCCTTTCCATATCTGTCCTCAAAGAAATCCGGCATTCGGGACAAGAGAGAAACATCAGAACAGGAAAACGTGAGGGTGTCATTAACGATTTTCGATTTGACCCGAGTAGTTCATTTGATTGCACACCCCGAGCGGGAAGGTATGCGCAGGGGAAGAGAGCGACGCTCTCAGCAGTGGGAGGCATGGCGATTTGCCGTGATTCCGGTACTCTTCTCAAATGCGTTTGTCCTTCTGCTGAAAGTTCACGCTTGCTTCCCGGAAGTTCGCGGCATATAATGAGCGGCGTGATAGGGCTTGACCAGGTGGCTCTGCGTGCCTACCGCGGCATGTGCCTCGCGCGCGCATTCGACACAAAGCTTTCCTCGCTCTACAAGGCGGGAAAGGTCTTTGGCGGCGTCTTTCTGGGGCGTGGTCACGAGGCGGTGGCGGCGGCGTCCGCTGCCTTTTTGGAGAGGGGGCGCGATGTGTATAACCCCTTTATCCGGGAAATGGCCGGGCGCTGTGTTTGGGGCGACGATGCTCTGCTTGAGGCTTGCCGCAGCTATTTCGGCTCGGCTCTCGGTTGCATGGGAGGCAAGGATGGTAATGTACATTGGGGGCAACCGACGCAGGGGAATCCGGCGCCGGTGTCGCATCTTGGTGCGATGCTGTCCGTGGTGGCGGGTATGATGTTGGCCAAGCGTTTACGGGGCGAAGCAGGCGGTGTCGGGGTAGCGTGTATCGGGGATGGAACCACTTCTGTGGGAGCCACGCATGAGGCTTGCAACCTCATTGCTGTGGAAAAATTGCCGGTGGTGGTCGTTGTCACAAACAACAGGTACGCTTATTCCACACCGAATTGCGAAGAGTTTGCCTGTGCGGATCTTACTGATCGCGGTAAAGGCTACGGTATGTGCACCTACTCTTGCGATGGGACGGATTTTCTGCAAACCCTTTCCACCATGCGGCAGGCGGTGGAGTCAGCGCGAAACGGCGAGGGGGCGCAATGGGTGGTGGCGACGACGTTGCGGATGTGTGGTCATGGCGAACACGATGATGCCGCTTACATTCCTGCCGAGCTGAAGGAAGCGTATGCTCAGAGGGATCCTCTCGATGTTGCCCGCCGCCAGCTCCTGGAAAAAGGCTGGTTGAGTGAACAGGAGGCTGATGAGATGGATGCCGTGGCACGAGATGCCGTGCAGCGCGCTCTTGCCCAGGCGCAGAGGGAGGATCCTCCCGCGCCTCGAACCGTGGACTGGAGAGCAACGAGTTGGAACCCGCAAGGAGCATGAGTGTGACTTACATAGACGCCATTCATCGCGCGATGGAGGATTTGCTTGCAGAAGACGAACTTGTCTTTCTTTACGGAGAGGACATTGCAGGCTCCTTCGGGGGGGCGTTCAAGGCAACAAAGGGACTTGCAGAAAAGTACCCGGGACGCGTGATGAATGCTCCCATCAGCGAGGATGCTATCCTGGGGGTAGGCATTGGTGCAGCCCTCGGGGGGATGCATCCCATCCTTGAAATGCAGTTTGCAGATTTCGGAACTCTTGCACTCAATCAGATGGGCAACAACGCCGGCGCTCACTATTTTCGCACAGGGGTGCCGGTGAATCTCACTCTCCGCATGCCATGCGGCGGCACACCCGGCGGTGGTCCGTTCCACAGTCAATCTGTGGAGGCTCTCTTCGCTCACTACCCTGGATTGCACGTGCTCACTCCCGCCACAGTGGGGGATGCCTATGATATGCTCAAGCAAGCCGTGCAAATACCTGACCCCGTGGTATTCATGGAGCATAAATACCTGTACCGACGGGTGAAAGCTGAATCCTTCACGAATCCTGATCCTCTCCCCGTTGGGCGCGCTCGCATTGCACGCGAGGGCGAGCACGCAACCATTATCGCTTTCTCCGCCATGGTGCCGGAGGCGCTCGAAGCCGCGCAACTTCTTGCGGAGCAAAGTGGGTACGAGCCGGAGGTGGTGGATCTGCGCAGTGTGAAACCGTTGGATACTGATACGATTCTCGCTTCCGTGGCACGCACGGGACGTCTGCTGGTGGTGAGTGAGGATTTTCCATGGGGAGGTGTTGCAGCAGAGGTTGTAGCGCGTGTGGCGGCGGAAGGTCTTCACCTGCTGGATGCGCCGCCATTGCGGCTCACGAGCAAAGAGTCACCGATTCCCTATCACCCCGAGCTTTGGAAAGCGCATCGACCATCTGCAGCCACGATTGCCCAAGCTACTCGTTATCTCATTTCTCTCTAACGTTCTCGCACGCCATGCCGCAAGTTCCTATCCTCATGCCCCAGTTGGGCGAATCCATCAGCGAAGCGACTATCATGCACATCCTCGTGCAGCCCGGAGATGAGGTTGAGGCGGATCAGGCGGTCATGGAGGTGGAAACCAATAAAGCAGTCATGGAGGTGACTACGCAGTGCGGAGGGCGTCTCACCGAACTGCGCGTTGCTGAGGGCGAGGTGATTCCTGTCGGCGCTGTGATGGGAGTTGTGGAGGCGACGGCGGAGGAAATCGAGCGCTCCGGCGCTCGGGAGCTTTCTGCGACCCGGGAAAATTCTTCCTCCGATGCGTCGGATGCCGGTTCCCATTTCCGCTCAGAGGGTGAGTTTGTCGAATCCAATTTCCCTCAACATCGCGTGGAGGGGCGTTCAGGTGGACTTCCCGTACCCCTCGGCGTGCGCGGGGCTCACTACCTCTCCCCTCGACTCCGTGCCCGCATGGATGAATTGGGCATCACTGAGGCGGATATGGCTTACATCGTCGGAACCGGCGCCGGCGGACGTATCACGATTGAGGATTTTGAAAAATTTCTGGAGTACGTAGATGGCTGGCCCTCTCGTAATGCCAGTCCTATGCGCCGCAGTGTGGCAGACAGCATGCAGCGTACGTGGCGTCGTCCCATCGCCAGCGCCGGGCGTCCTGTCTTCATGGCGCCTATCATTCTGCACCGCAAACAGCATCCACGGCGTCCGGGAATCACCCTTTACTTTGTGCGGGCTCTCGCGCTTGCTTTGGCGGAGGTGCCGGAGTGTGCCGGCTACATGGTGGGCGGTCGCATTCTGACGCCCAAAAAGATCGATATCGGAGTGGCAGTGCAGGTGGAGGATGGCGTGCTTGTGCCGGTGATGCGCAGTGTGGATCAATCCACTCTTGATGCGCAGATAGACGAGTTCAACAAGATCGTGGCGCAGGCACGTAGTCGCAAACTCGATGATGTGTACAAGGGAGGCGGCATTGCAACGGTTACTAATTTTGGCGGTTTCGGCCTTACTTTTGCTGCGCCCATGCCACTGCCCAGCGAGAGTCTCATCCTCGGTGTCGGTGCTATGCAGAAGGTGCCTGTCTGGAGCAATGAGGTGCAGTGCTTCATCCCCGTGGAGCAGGCCAATATCAGTGCCTCCTTCGATCATCGTGTGGTGGATGGCGGGGATATCGGCCGACTCATGAAGCGCATTGCCTGGTTCCTTGAGCATCCCGAGTTGCTGTGATGCCGTTCCTCTCCTTTTTGCTCCATGTCTTCCTTGCCGTCAGATTTTGATCCGAAACGACATACGCTAGGTTTGCTGGCCGGGGCAGGGGACTTGCCGCGCCTTGTTCTGCAGGGAGCGCGCGCCGCAGGGGTACGTGTCGTGTGTGCCGGATTTCGCGGCGCGGCAGGGAATGATTTGCTACCTCTCTGCGATGTTTTTCGTCGCTTTCGTGTTGGCGCCGTGGAGGCTCCTGCTGCCTTCTTCCGTGAGCATGGCGTTACTCATATCATGATGGAGGGGCAAATTCGCCCTTCTTGCATCTATACCCTTTGGCCGGATGCCGCGGCGCGGCGGCTTCTCGCTGACCTCGATCGCCGCAATGCTCATACGATTTTCGGCGCCGTTTGTCGCTATGCGCAAGAGCAAGGTTGGCAGGTGCTGCCTTCGGTTTCATTCCTGGAGGATCATATTCCTGCCGCCGGTCATCTCGCCGGTCCCGAACTCTCCCCGTCACTCGCTGCTCAAGCGGAGAAAGGGATGAGACTCGCCCAGTGCATTGCTGATCTTGATATTGGTCAGAGTCTCGTCATCCGCGAGGATTCTGTGCTCTGCGTGGAGGGATTCAAGGGTACGAATGAGTGCCTGCAGCAAGTCAATGCTTCGCCCGAGCATCCCGCTATGCTCTGCAAGGTTACTAAGCACGACCACGATATGCGTTTTGATGTCCCATGCATCGGTCCCACGACGATCCGTCACTGTATTCGTGCTTCCGTGAAACAGGTCGTCATTGAGGCCGATTGCACGATCCTGCTCCGGCGGGAGGAAGTGGTTCGTCTCTGTGAGGAGGCAGGCATTTCCCTCGTTGCCATGCGTGTGTCGGAGAAAGAGTCCTCTTCTGAGCGAGCTTTCACCGCCCCCGTGGAGGATGACGCAGCTCATGCCGCTGTCCTCGCCCACGCTCTGGAAGCGTTTGGTATTGGTTCTTCCGCCGTCGTGTGCGAGGGAGTGGTCATCGCTGTGGAGGATGCCGAGGGGCTCTCGAAATGCCTCCGTCGCGCTCGGGCGTACATGAAGCGCATTCGCTTTTTGCGTCTGATCAACTGGCTTTGTCGCCTTCTTCTCGGTCGCCGCAGCTCTCCCCCGCGTCCCATGGTTCTCTCTTCTACACATCCCCTTTCCTCTGAAGAAAACCGCCTCGCCGCCCGGTACGGCATCCGCGTAGTTGCCTGAGCGTTTATTCCCTGGTGTTTCGCATGCCGTGGGGAACGACGTTGCTCTTGTTACTCGTTTGTTGTATCACTTCTGTCGGTTCCGGGAAGTGCGTATTTAGAATACGTACGTCAAGACTCAATTTCAAATTTTTTTATCACTTCCCATCAATGATTTATCGAGAGGAAATAATTTTCTAAAGCGCCAAAATTTATTTTCGTGACATCTTTCTTATTGATCTAATTATCAATTTATTAGATGATCGCATGTACGTATTCTAAAAACGTAGACTCACTCTAACTAAACCCTGTTTCATCATATCATGAAATTACATCTGCCAATTGTATTATTCACCGCTCTGATGGCGGTGTTGTCGGCTCTGCCTTCTTCTGCCAAGTACACGCTCTCAATCGAAGGGCATAAGATAGAAGACTGGGACGGAAATTTGAGGAAGCACAGCGAGCAAATTAAGCCTTATCTCCATGAGGCAGACGGAAATCCTCCGACAGATCGAATTATGAATGTATCTTTGCGTGTGGAAAAAGAGGAGGGGAACCCTCTGGATGAAGACACCATCGTGCATTTTTACGGTGAAGCGGGCAGCATTTTTATGATTGGAGGAACGAATGATTACTATATAGGGGAAGGATGTACGCTGGATATCGATGAAGATAAAGCTAGTTTGGGGGGAGGAATACTGCGTGAGGAATCGACAAGCGTCATCGAACTTTATGGTACGATTAAAGCGGAAAGAAAAGCCACACTTTTCCAAGAGGGCGAGGCAGGCGCTACTACCACCGCGATAATTAACGTACACAAGGGTGGACTTATTGACAGCGGTGGCTACGGGGATAAACCCGCAGGGCTTTTCACGCTGTCGAAATCCATGTTCTCGAACGGCACGGTGAACACTACAATCAATGTGGAGGAAGGGGGAACGTTGCGCGCACGATTGATGGAGATAGGATTGTGTGGGGCAGGTGGAACTACGACAAAGACAACATTGACGCTCGATGGGGGGGCGTATTGGATGCCAAAAGGAGATAAAGCTGAACAGAATAAACAAAAGAGCAGTATTGGAAGTACGTCTTATGGTGCACAACGCACTGCTGATGCAAAAATTGTTGTCAAAAACGGCGGCAGGTTTGAGGGGAATACAAATTTGGACCTTGCGAAAAGCAACGGGAATTCCGGAGGATCAGTAACGCTAAATTTGCTTGTTACCGGCAAAAAGGAAGGGACAGACAAAATCAGTTACTTCTTCACCGATGGGAATATCAGTGAGTGTGCTCCACCCACCTCAGACGAGACTACGCAGAACACCATGATTGCTGTGACGGAGGGAGCGTTCTTCGAGTTCGGTGGAAACTATCTCGGAAGTTTGAGTAGGAATGGAGGCAGCGTTACTCTCAACACAACGACGTCCATTCTTGTGGAGAACGCCACATTCAAGCTCTCGGGGACAAAGGCTCGCATTGGTGTAACAAACCAATACGCCTATGGGGAGGCTAGCAAGATTGCCACTTCTCTCGAGTTCCGCGGGGATTCCGTTCTGGATCTTTCTGACTACACTCCGTCGGAAACGGTGGGCATCTGGGGCGATGTCCTTATTGGCGGCGGAACCATCAAGACGGCAGAAGAAGCGGATATTGACGGCGTTTTCAAGAAAAACGTCTTTGTTTATGTTGACTCCGGCGATGCGGGGGACATCAATCTTGGCGGTTTGAGTGCCGGGAAAATTGCCAGCGAGTTTGTGTCTCGTAGGTACGATGAAGACCAGGGGACATTCACAGAGGAAACTCTTCATGGCTTCAAGATCGGTGTGGCGGACACGCATATCACGGGCTTGAAGGACGACAGCACGCTCACATTGAGAGGGCAAGATAACGTGATTGTGGTGGGCGACAGCAGTGCGATGTTCATGAAAGACGGCGCATGGAATGAGTCTGCGGACAAACGCAACATCATCGAATTTGCGGGGGACAACGGAAAGGTCGAGTTGGATGCAGACGCCAAAGTTTCGCTTCATTTCGGAGGCAGCCTTGTGGGCGACATATTGAGTAACGCCGTGGACGGGAAGGTGGATATCGAGGTGTATCTCACCAACGGCTCCTTGACGTTGGGCGATGGCAGCAAAAAAGCGCGCGATTTCTTCGAAATTGGGGATGGCTGGAGACTTTATGCTGCCTATGTCATGGATCCTGAAGAGGGACAACCTACCGGCAGGTTGCATATCACGGGAGATGTCAGCGGTGTGTGGGCATCGACGAGGAAGTTGGAGCCGAATGAATCCGGGGTATATTCCGGGGACTTGGATGATGGGGTGAGTGAGGCCACCAAGGTCGTGATTGATGGTGACACAGTGCTGAAATCCACGACCGGCGGTACTCTCGAACAGTTGGAAGGGGATCACAACTTGCATATCACGGGGGAAGGGGAAGTCAACCTCGATAACACGGCATCAGCCTCCCCAACTGGTGCACCCGATTCTACGTTCGGGGGGACCCTCACGACTGATGAAAACGTGAATCTCCGGAAGACCGGTGAGGGGACGCTTACGCTGGGCGGCGGACTGAAAGCAGGAGGCAATGTCACCGTGGAGGCGGGAGAGCTGATCATTGGCGGCGAGGACAGCTCCATCAGTGGCACGCTGGGTATCGAAGACGGATGTACGCTGCAAGTGGCGAAGGATGGTAAACTCACCTTGTCCGGTAGCATTGATGAGACCAGCAAGGGAGAAATCACAGGTCCCGGAACGTTGGTTCTGGATGGTGAGATAACCTTTGGCGACGATCTCGAGCTTGGGTCGGATTTGATCATAGAAATGGGAGAGAGCGCCTCTGATAAGGTCGATTTCGGCACCCATGCAGCAACGCTCGACGATCTGACCGGAAACGGAAGCGTTACAGGGGAGAATTTGACCGTCAGCAATGGCGAAGAGGAGGTGTTCTCCGGCACGCTGAGTGGTCAGGCAAAGGTAGAGGGCAATTTCAGTGTCAAGGGCATGAATGCCGGCGACTGTGACCTTACCATGCAGGACGGCAGCACCCTCAACCTGACTCAGGGTGGCAATACGCTCGGGGGTGTACAATCCGAAGAAGGGAGTAGCGCCGGCGCAACGTACGAATTGCAAACCGGTACAACAGTCAATAAGGTGAATGGCGACTTTGTCATTCGAACGGAGGACACCACCATCATCAATCTCGACCTGAGCCAGGAAGACATGTGGGGGACGGGAGAGTGTGACTCGATTGTGTTGAAGACGGCAGATCTCGGACGGATCATCATTGAAGAAGGGACGACGTTCAGGATTCAAAACCTCAGGGACGTTGTGGCCGAGCACTCGGGAAGCGGACTGAAGGACATCGTCATCATGACCGGTGATCTGGAAACTACAAAGGATTATACAGGTCCGTTCTCTGACTTGGATACGAAGGCCCCCTTGCTGAAAGCGAATGTCGAATTGACGGGGATTCTGAGAGCTCTCTTCAAGAGTGCACACATTGAGTTTGAGGATGCCGACGACGCAACGGGAGGAAGAGAGGCAACGGTATATTCGTTGTTCAGCATGTCCGATGAGAGGGCAATCTCAGAACCCGTGAAAAGGAACGGTGTCTTGAAGTTTGATCCATATACGAATTCCGATATTCGGGACACCTCCCGCAGCTCGGTGGCGTACGCGGGAGGACTTCTTCTCAATCATTACGTCTCCCAGAACCTCTTCAACTCTGATCCGGCAGTGCTGGAGATCATGGATGCAATCGGAAACGCAGACGAGTCCGGGAATAGCGGAGAGGTCAATCGCATTCGCGCCGCCGTGGCGGGAAGCACGCTCACTTCACTCTCCGCGGCGCAGAGTGCGGCTTTGCGCAATCAGATGGGCCGCGTGCGTGACCATGCCCTGCAGGCCGCTCGCCTGCGCTGTCAGGGCAATGATGAGGCAACTGCTACGCAGCGCCCCTGCAAGAACTCTCACGTCTGGGTGGAAGGCACCAGCTTCTTCTCCGAGCAACACAGCGTCGGCGATGAGAGCGGCTATCGCCTCAACTCCTGGGGCGGCGCCGTTGGCATCGATGCTCAGGTGGACGCTCACTGGAGTGTCGGTGTGAGCCTCGCAGCGAGCTATGGCGACCTGGAGGCACGTGCGGCGGACTATGCCAAGGGGGATTTGGATACGTACACCGTGAACTTCTGGAGCCAGGCGAAGAACGGCCGCTGGGGCAACACCCTGCTCTTCACCCTCGGCACGAATGAGGCGGATCTCAAGCGCACGGTGAACTACGGAGCGGGCAGCTACACCGCCACGAGCAACACGAGCGGCAGCAGCCTGGGTGCGATGTGGGAACTCACGTATGACTTCCATCCGGTGAAGGACAACAAGAGCAACATCCTCCAGCCGCTGTTCAATGTGGCAGTGATGCGCACGAGCATGGACGGCTTCAGCGAGAAGAATGCAGGGAACGTAGGCCTTACGACGGAGAAGCAGACGCGCGACACGGTAACACTGGGTCTTGGTCTGCGCTGGCTGGCGGCGATCAACTCCGCGAAAGCAGTCAACCGCACGGTGAGCACAGAGGTGCATGCAAATGTGGCGCAGGACATGGGCGACCGCCGGAGCGTGGCGAACGTGGCTCTGCTGGCAGATCCGAGCTACACGCAGAACGTGTACGGGTCGAAGGCAGGCAGCACGGCGTTCCAGTTCGGGGCAGGAGTGAACGTGCCGATGACACCGAACTCGCAGATCTACGTGAACGCCGGCGGCGAGTTGCGAGAGCACGCGAACGCATGGAACGCCGCCCTGGGCGTTCGGATGGGCTTCTGAGGAGGATTCAACGAGTTCTTCTCAAAAGGAATAAATAGGTAAATGCAGTTGGTCGCCCGTCGGGGAAACCCGGCGGGCGGCTTGCCTATGTACGACGGAGGCAGACAAGGTCTGCCTATGTACGATTTACGACGTACGATGCGGAGAATTCCCGCGCTTGCGCGCGAATGATTTTGCGAAGAACGCTGGTTGTCATGATTTTTGATATGTATAAACGTAATATCAGTCAATAAGAGCATTTGCCCTGTTGATTGACTTTTCTCAAATGCGTTTGCCGTACTCGAAGGCCTTTTTTAGCATACCAGCATTGAGTCCCCGCGACGGTACACTCGTTCCATGGCGATGTAGCGCGTGCGCAGGAGCTCCGCCGAACGGTGGCCCATCTCCAGCTGAAGCTCGGCGTAGTTGCGGAAGGTAGCCAGGTGATGCGTGGCAAAGGTGTGCCGCAGGACATCCGGCTGCCAGTCGGTGAAGCCGGCTTCCCGGTGCAGGCGCGCCCAGAGACGCCGCCAGTTCGGCGGACAAATCCGCTCGTCCTCGGTGCGCCGGATGCGCTGCAGGATGCGTGCCAGCGGCGGGAAGATGGTGACGTGCCGCGCGCCGCCGGTCTTGCTGTGGTGCGGGGCAATGCAGATGACGCCGGCGTCAAGTCGTACATCGCTCCAGCTCAGGCGTTCCACCTCATTTGGGCGCACGCCCGCGTAGAGCATGATGGCGGTCGCGGCGAGGCAGGCGCCGCCCTCGAACGTCTCGGCGGTGTGCACCAGTCGTCCGATTTCCTCTTTGTTCAGAATGCTGATGCACTTTTCTTCAATGCGTTCCGGCTCCACCTTCCGCACTGGGTTCTCCGCGCACCAGCCCCGCCTGCACGCCGTGGAGAAGACTCCGCTGAGGATGAGTCTTGCCTTGTTCCGCTGACGCGGTGTGTCGAATGCTTCTCGGATGTAGTCGCGGCATTCCTCGGCGGAGATGCTGCGCATGCGGCGGTTTGCCAGTTTTTCGCAGCGCTTCATGAACCGCTTCGTGATGCAACGGAAGTCGCTCAACGTCCGTTTCCGTCGGTCTTTTCTCGCTTCCAGCGCTTCCTTCACGGCCCGGGCAAAGGTGACCGTCTTTTCACGCCGTCGCAGTTCCTTCTCCCCCGCCGCGATGCACGCCATGGCGCGCTTCACGCGGCCCCTCCCTGCTTCCAGCGCGGCTTTCGCCACCAACGCCGCTTCCAGCACATCCACACCCGTCTGCCGCAGCACCTCTACCGCCGCCAGCTCCGTCGTTCTATTGGATTTTGTTTTCATAGTAGTACGGATTCCAAATCCGTGTTCAAGCAGAAAATACGACAGCCCAACAAAAATTACCAGATCTACATTTAGAGAGTTTCTTGCGCAAAAAAGTAGGCCGTAAAAGCAAATAAAATGCCTTGTTTGTCAGAAATAAACTAACTCATCATCAACGAAAGGAATCAAAGATGGTACGGATTTGGAATTCGGTAGACTGTGCTGCGAGAGGAAAGTTGGATCGCATGACATGCAGCGTACTTTGCCTCCAACAAACCTGACAACTAAATACACCATACCATATTATGACTATCGCAGCATGCGTTCTCGGCATAATCTCGTTGTTGTTAGCATTTATTCCATCTCTTGGGATGTTGACCACTTACTCCGCGCTTATCGGTTTTTTACTCGGGGTTATTGGTTTGATTATCAACATTAAGAAGAAGCAACCTCAAGCTATGGGTATAACCGGAATCATCCTTTGCGCTATAACCCTTGGGGTTTCCCAAGCAAATTTGCAGGCCTCTGATCAGGCAATTAAAGCCCCCCAAGAGGGAGAGATTGCGACAGAGAAAAAGGGCAGCGCATCAATCGCTTCAGCTCTTGCATCTCGAACGAAGCAGGCGCTTCGGGATACGGAGGCGCGCTTTCAGTCTCTTTCTCTTGAAGAGGCGATTAGAATGCTCCAAAAATATGAAATCATTGATGAGATGGCTAAAGGAGAATTCGTCTCTACTATTGATTACCGAGGCAGAGAAATAGAGGAGTACAAACAGAATCCCATCAGTGAGATCAGCAAGGATTTGATGTACCATTTCATGATGTACAGGGACGGGGTGGAAGGTCTGAATGATTATCCTTACATCGACAAGATCATTGAACTATACCGGAGAGCTAATACAGAACAACAGGAGTTGCACGCACAGGGCCTGGCCAAGTTAAAAGAGGATACGGATGCAATGGCCAATGGTTTGCAGCAGATTGTGCTTTCCTCTCTTACGAAGCAAAATCCTCCTCAGGAGGAGAGCCGGGTAAAAACGCTTAAACGACTTCCGGTTCGTTGTCTTGAGGCTTTCGCGGCAGCAGGGGCGAGGATCGCGGATGTAGACGCATGCCGAGCAAATATCATGGCGGTGAATCCAGTTGACGAGAAATTAATTGCATTCATTTGTCCCCCTAGACAGGGGAATGCGCAGGCGCAGCGCAACCTCGACGTGCGCCATGAGAACGGCAAGAGAGTGAACAAGGACATGACGGAGGCGGTGAAGCGGTATCGCAAGGCGGCGGAGCAGGGGAACGCACAGGCGCAGTGCGAACTCGGCAGGTGCTATGAGACCGGCAAGGGAGTGAGCAAGGACATGGCGGAGGCGGTGAAGTGGTACCGCAAAGCTGCGGACCAAGGGAATGCGCTTGCGCAGAATAACCTTGGCTGGTGCTAT
>CANQJI010000054.1 GCA_947624205.1 uncultured Akkermansia sp.
GTTGCCCAGGGTGACACGCCCTGCCAGTTTGGCGTTGGCGCTGTTGTTTTCCTTCGTGGAAGTTACGATCAGCGTTCCACCGGTCCTCTTCAGGGTGACAGAGTCTTTCACCTCGCCGCTGTAGGTTGCGTCCCCGGTGAATTCCACGGTTCCGCTGCCCGCCACGCCGGCTTGGATAGACCCTCCTCCCAGCTTCCACGTCTTCCCGTCTCCGGTGTCAAGGGTCCCTGTAAATTCACTGACGTCGCCGCTCAGCCCCGCAGTGCTGTCTTCCGCCACGGTCAACGTCCCCGAGCCGGTGACGGCGCCTGCCAGCGTTACTCCGCTCAGCGTACTGGCTGCCTCGACTTCCACGTGACCGACATTCAGCGTAGTATCGCTGCTGCCGCTCAGCGTGCCGCCGGCAAGTACAAGCGTCGCATTCTTGCCGCCGAGGGCGTTGGCTCCATCTGCGACCACTTTACCAGCGGCAAGCTTGATCGTCCCTTCGAAGGCGCTGTTGTCCCCGCTGATCGTCAGCAGGGAAGTGGCTTCTTCATCGGTAGAGAACACTGCCGTGCCCGTCCCGGAGAGCTTGCCGGTGTATTCCGCCGCTCCCGAGGCCGTCAAATTCCACGTTGCTTCTTTCTCCGCATTCGCAGTGCCGGTCAGTGTCGCTGTTGCGCCGTTAACCGCATGCACCTTGTAGGTCAGCGTACCCTCGCTCACTTTGATACTGCCTCCGTGGGTGTGGGTATCTCTTGTCGTTTCTGTCCATTCGAGAGTAAGAGCGCCAGTGCCGGATTTTTCGATGCCTTTCTCGTCCAGCGCAAGGGTCAAGCCGCCGTTGCCTTCCTCACCCCCCACAGTGGCATCCTCGCCGCCCCAGGTGACGTCATCGCTGCTGCTCACGCGCACTTTCGCGACCTCCGTGCTTCCCTCACCCGTTCTAGCTACGAAGCTGCTCAGGTTCACGCCCTCCGGTTCTTCACCTGTGTACTCCAGCACGCCGCCCTTGAACTTGATCTTGGTGGTATCCGTGGCGTCCCTTGTTCCCGCTGTGGTCAGGGCGTTGGCGTTCGTGACGACGAGCGTTCCGCCGTCATACAGTTCGATGCTCGGCAGGTTGGTGTTTGCGGTGCCCAAGGTGAGCTTGGTCTGATCGCCATCCACAACCAGGACGCCGTTCCCGTATTTGTTGTCACTGGTCAGTTTCAGCCCACCATCCCCGGAGAAGGTGTACTCGCCCCCTTCCACATAGACGTTGCTCGGCGTGACTGTTCCGTCAATATTGACGATGTGAGAAGTGCCTGGATGCTCACTATCGGCGAAGTGCACATCCTGACCGTCGGGCGTCAAGCCCTCTTCGCCTTCCACCGGCATCCACGGGCTCGAATCGTTGTCTGACCATATTTGTTCAGGATACTCGTTATTCCATTCAAGACCGCCTCTCTCCGACCAGCACAAGTTGCCACTGTCATCCAGCCACATCCTCTTGTAGGTGTGCGTGTTGTCGGTTGTGATCTTGAAATTGTCAGACCACTCAGGCTGCCACGTAAGCTCGCGGAGGGCGAAGAAGGACTTAGTCCCGCTCCCCGCGAAGTTTTGCATGAATTCATCCGTGACGTGGATGGTGAGTCGGTGATCACCTGTTTCCGTGCCCAGGCTGAAGCCCGTGTCCAAGACGATTTGCTCCGAACCCTTCAGATTCAGTTTGGCATTGCCGGTCAGGCTCAGAGTTCCGTTCAGGGTCAATTGGTCGGTCGTCAGGGTCGCCTTGTCACCGAACGTCAGACTCGTCAAACCGCCGCCTTCGACGAAGGCGAGTTGCGCCACTTCAACCGCATTGTTTACGCTCAGCCCGCTGTTATTCGCCGTCAAAGAGGCAATCTTGCCACCGTTCAGCGTGGCATCCACGCCCTCGAGATTCAGCTTGCCCTTGCTCAGTGTCAAGCCGTCGCCCGATCCCAGGGTGACTTTGCTCTTCGTCTCTCCGGATCCGGCTCCTTGAACGGTCAAGGTCTGTTCTCCCGTGAGCGTCACACCCGCCAGTGTCCAGTTCGCAGACTCCGCCAGGGATACTGTTCCTTCCGTCACACCTTCTCCCAGACTCAAGCTCTTCAACGTGCCCGTGTAGCCCAGCGTCACCTTGTTGCCAGTTGGTGTTCCATTCTCCAGGCTTACACTCACGTTCGAGGCATCCGCATTCAGGGTCAACTCGCCGCCTTGGACTTTGATCGTGCCCGAGTACCCGCTCATGTCTGCATCCACCTGTAAGGCGCCATCGCTCACCACGATGACCGACGTCTCCGTGCCGACAAGTGCGCCTTCCTCGCCCAGCTTCAACGCTCCCGCTCCATCCTTCGTGAGGGTGTGTTCTCCCACGTCCAGCTTCTCCTTCAGCGTCCATTTTGCGGAGTCCTCTAGGAGAATCGTCCCGCTCGTTCCCAAGCTCACATCCTTCACCGCACGCTCCTTGCCCCTGTCCAAAGTAACCACGTTCCCCTCAGCGTCCCCATTCTCCAAGCTCACGCTCACGGTCGAGGCATCCGCACCCAATGTCAGCCCGCTGCCGCCCTGGACTCTGATCGTGCCCGAGTACCCACTCATATTTGCACCCACTTCCAAAACGCCACCTCTCACCACGATGTCTCCCTCGCCGATAAGTTTGCCGCTGTCACCCAGTTTCAGCTTTCCCGTCCCTTCCTTCGTGAGGGTATCACCTTTTTTCTCAACATTCAGATTCTTCTTCAGCGTCCAATCGTAGGCTGTACCTTGTGCGTCCGATAGTACACTGATGCTCGTGTTCCCCTCTGCTGTCACGTTCCAGTAGATCTGACCGTAAGGGTCTCCCAACGCGCGGACTGTATCGACCCCCAATACCAACGCTGCATCAGCAGTTCCTCCTCCCACGCCTTCTGTCGTTGTGTAAGACGCCCCGCTGCCATTCCCGGTCAAATGCAGGGTGCAATCCCCTTGTGTAGAGCCAAGGGCGTGACTGTTCACCACCAGGCTGCACCCGTCGCCCACCCGGAGATCCTTCACAACACCAAGACCATGGGGACTCATAACATTCCCTCCCCCCTGTGCATTGTTGAGGACAAGAGTCGTTGCTTCTCCTTCCTTGATTTTGCGCAATTCCAACTTGCCCAGTCTCTCTTTGCCGACATCCGTATTCCCGAAGAACGCCCACAAAATGCCGTTTCCTTCCCCCTCATTTTGCAGAACTCCCGCTCCCTCCAATACGATGGAACCGTCTCCACTCGCGTAATTGTTGTCCGGGGCACTTGGTTGCACATCCCAGTGTTTGCAGTCCGCCGCCCCAGCGCCCTGCAGCACCAGCTCGGTTCCCTCTCCCAACTCCATGTGCCCGAAGTGGAATTTACCATTTTCACTCAGTGCGGAAGTAATGGTGAGCTTCGTCCCATCACCCTCCAGCGACAGACCTTCAGACTGCACCACCCCCGTGCCGGAAAGCGTAAGTGTAGCCGAGCTGCTACTGCTGCCTACCCGGATCTTACCGCCTACCGTGATGGCTCCGCTGCCTGTAAACGTGGCGTCGATGCCCCCGCTCACCTTCAAGTTTCGTCCAACGGTGAGGCTATGGTCGCCCAGACTAAAGGTATAACTCTGCCGCTCTCTACCATCACCTGTTTTCACGGTCATGCTACGCTTCAGATCAGCACTCCCGATCAGAGTCACGGTGATCGGATCTTCACTCGTGCCGGCAAAGACCACATCTTTCTCTCCATTGAATGGGGCGTTTTCGTTTTCTCCCCAGACCGCGTCTCCACCCTGAGTCGCCCAATTCATTGTCGGTTGGTTGCCACTCCAGGTCAGGGCATCAATCGTAATTGTCAACCATCCCTCATTATTCAGCGTGCAGTCGAAGCCGTCGGTTATAATGCTTTTGCCTATGGCTGCCACCAGGTCCGCCACGCCGCCGCCCGTGAACAACTGAAGAGTGTAGGAATCGGAAGACGGCTGGGCGTCAATCCAATTATCCAAATCCTTCAGCTCTAGCGTCAAATTTTGACCATTGGATGTAAATGTGCCAATGTTCAACGGGTCATGGTTCAGGGAGGCGCTCAACTCGATGCAAAGCGTCGCTCCCGTTCCGGCCTCCGACTCCGGCGCTATCAACTCCAGAGTGCCAAGGCTCTTCGGCCCCTCGCCTTGAAGGGTCATCGTAGTTTCACCGGAAAGCTGCACCGTCATGTTCTCGCTTCCAGTCGCAGTAGAACCCAGCGTCAGTTTGGCTCCTTCTGCCAAGCTAACGGTACCCGTGTACCCACTCATATCCGAATCCACATTCAGGACGACGTGATCTGTCGCGCTGCTCCCGGCACCCACCACTGCGATGTTCCCGGACCCCGTCAGCGTGCCGTCCAGTGTTACCGTGCCGTGGGAGATGTTGAACCTACTGTTGGCGTCCAAAGTCACTTCACAATTCGCAGTGAGATTGCCGGCGTCCCACTCCAAAATTGCCGAATCAAACACGCTGATGAAAACGTTGCCCGTGTCCCCCTTGTTGTCAATGTTGAGATCCGGATATATCACCCCTTCCCCGAACACCTCTACAAAACCCCCTGATCCACCAAAGTGCAAGATACCACCATTCACGGCAATGGCTCCGATACTCAGACTCTCGCCGAAGAAGGTCTGTTTGCCGGCGCCGCTCTTCGTGAGCGTCTCGGTAATGGCGAGATTCCCCTGGAATGTCACACCCCCACCCCCGGCGAAATATAGGTCTGTGTCTCCTTCTTCGACATTGACCACCAGAGTCTTCGCATTGACGCTGGAACCCGAATAGCCACCAGCGCTAAGCCCATGCTCGAACGTGGCCGTTCCTTCAAGCACATTGACGGCTCCAACAAGAATCGGCGTCTCTGTGTCAGGGATCGTGTTCCCCCCAATCTGGCTCTTTCCTGTCACCGTGAGATTGCCCTTTTCAACAGTAAATGTGCTTTTGAGGTACAAATTGAAGTCCCCCACAATCACATCTCCATTCGTTACCTTCACCGTGATCTCCTCCCGATTGCCCCAATCCCCCTGCGTGTAGTACTTCAGCTCTGCGCCGTCTTTCAGCGTCACCTCGCCGCCTTTCACCTCCAGCCCCGCACTTTCCAACGTTAGCTTTTTCTCGAAAGTCGTGCTGACATGGGATTCATCAAAAGTGATGTGCGAATACTTATCTACGGATTCCCCATACTCCTTCTCTTGCCAATTCTCGGCAAATCCCCCGGCATTTACGCTCTGAATCACGTTCGTGCCCTGCAGCACAAGTTCCTCGCCTTCCAATGCCAACGTCCCGTCGATGTCGAGATTTTTGACGTTGCTCTTCCCGCCTTTGTTCCCAATCAATTTCACCGTCACACCCTCGGCAAAATGAATATTCTCAAATGTATATGAATTATCCGCACTGGTTCTCAGATCCACCACAAAGGTGCCGCCAGTGCCGGTAACCTGCAGTTTGTTGTCAACCGAATGCTTTTCATTGGAGAACCACTTAGGTGTATCACGCACTAACGTGAGCGTCGAGCCGCTTCCAAGCTCGATGCTGCTATCCGCGCCGAGCCACAGCTGCCCTCTCGAATTAAACTCGAGCGTCGCATCGGCCTGCAGTATGAGCGTGCCGTTTTGGGTCAAACGGTAGGCGCTACCGCTTGATGCCTTGCCTACCATCATGGTATTGCCCGACTCAATGACGAGTTCGCCATCCACCGTCAAGTCAGCTTGCCACGTCACATCTGTGCCCACGCGCATTCCGCCCAAGCCAACCGTCAGACTGTCATCAACACTTGCGGCTTGTGTCACCGTGATGTTCTGCGGTCCCGACATAGTGATCTCACTTGCCCGGAGCTGTCCATCCAAGGTGATCGTCGCTGCCTCATCGCCATCCGCGACGAAAGCAACGCTCTTCGCGCCGGAGTTATCAAATATGGCGCTCTCGTCGTCATCCCAACCGTTTGAATTCGCCGACCACGTGAACGCGTGCGAGCCCGTGTGCAGGCTGTCCGTCCAAGTGAAGTCAGCAACCACTTCAACGTAGCTCACGGTGATCTTGCCGGTGTTGTCGAGCGTAGCCTTGTAGTGCCCAACTTTGGCAACGCTCACAAAATCCGTCCAATCCTCTGTGTCGAAGAGTTGGTAGCTCTTATCTTCCGAGCCCCACACCTCAGCCAGGAAGTCCTCCATCAAATAGATCGTCAAACGATGATTCCCCACCTCGCCCCGAGTGATGCCCAGCCTAATAGTCTCAGTGCTCGTGGTCTGCAACCGGATGTTCGCATCGCCATTCAGGTTGATCCGCCCCAGGGTAATCTCGCCATTCACGTCGGCGCCGAATTTCAGCGAGCTGCCACCGCCCAGAGTGAGAGAAGTAAGCCCGCTGCCGCTCCAGCCATTCACCGTGAGCTCTTGCCCATCGCCGAGGGTCAAATTGCCCCCCGAGGCATTGATCGATCCCACCGTACTCGCTGCGGTGCCGTTCAAGATCAGGGTGTCTCCCGCGCCGCTCAGCATCACAGCATTGCTGCGCAAGCCTCCGTTTACCGTCACCGAGCCGCCGCCGTTCACATTGATGGTGGCGTCTCCTGTTCCTTCAAAAGCCCCGGTTACATTCAATGTGCCGTTTTGAATTGTCAGCGTTCCGGATTCTAATTTCAGATCGCCGCTGACCGTACCTCCGTCGATGGTGGTTTGAGAACCGCTGCCCAGCGTCAGCAAGCCTGACAGCTCGCTCGTGAGGGTGTTGATGGTGTTCTCGCCGCTGAGGGTAGCGTTCTCGCCGCTGATCTTCAGGTTGTTTGCAGAGACATTTGATACGCCAAAGTTCTCGCCCGCACCCACCAATTCCAGGGTGATATTCTCTTCAAAGTGGAAATAATACCCCTCCTCTCCTCCTATATCGACCAAACTTGTGCGGTTGCCGAAGTTGATCCTGAAAGTGCCGGATCCCGTCACGTTGATGCCTTGACCGTTGCCGGGACCGACCACGGTGCCGTTCAGACCCAGTTCGAAGACGGAATTTTCTCCGACCAACTCAATCCCCTGGCAGCTGTCGCCGAGGATGAGTCCGGCCTGACCCACGTTTCCCAGAATCCGATCGAACTTCGCCGTTACGCCATCCTTCACAACAAACTTACCGCTGTCGATGTACACGTCCACACCGAAGGTCGTATTGGTACCGACGGTGATGTCGCCTACGGAATGAATTTGCGCATCAGCTGCTAGGTCTCCCTCGACGGAGAAGCCGCCTTTGCCATTAAAAGTCAACGTGCCGGTCTTCGTACTCCCCACGATGGTGACGGTGGCTTGTTGAGCTGTCCCATTGGAGAACAGGACATCCTTATCTGTATTGGACACTCCGCTTCCTGCGCTCCATTGATTGGCATCTCCCGCTTCTGCCGCATTCCAAGTGAAGGAGGTATTGCCATCTTTCACGACCCATTTAAGCTGATTACCGGGAGCTTCTTGCCAGGTGAGGGTGCCATTCGAAGTCAGTTGCAAATTATCACCCGTCCAGTCGCCACCGAGCCCGTCTGAATCCAGCCGGAAGTACTGAGTAAAGTCGAGTCCGGCAACCTCTGTGAAAAGTTGGAAGCTGTTACCTCCCACTCCGTTCAGGAAGACAGCGCCCAGTTTGATGCTCAGCTTCTGCCCTGAGCTGAGGGACGTGTCCAAGACGTTTTTCCAATCAATTCCGCTCCCGCCGAGGGTAATGGTCTGCTGCGTGCCTCCCAGTTCAATGGTAGCACCGGCGCCCCAAGTCAACCCAGTGGTCAGAGTCAGGCTGCCGGAGTTGATGGCTACCACCGCATTGTCGCCCAGAGCCAGCGTGGTCAAACCGCTGCCTCCAAGTGCGCCAACAGAGAGTGTCCGACTCGCGCCAAGCTCCAATGCGCCTCCATTGACTTGCAAGGTCCCGATGCTGCCCCCGCCGTTTGCCACGAGTTTGCCGCCGCTCGTCACGGTCAGCGTACCATCGCCGCTCAGTGCACCTCCCACGGTGAATGTTGAGGCAATGTTGAATGAAGTCACGGCACTGCTCACGCTTACGCCACCCGTAACCGTGGTTGTGTTCCCGAACGAAGCAGAGCCGCCGGTCGCAGAAATGCCGGCTTCTCCCGTAACGGAGACCTTCCCCTTGGAAGTGATCGTTCCCTCGCCCAGCTCGATCGATCCGATGACCATCGTTGCGCCGGTAACACCTTCGGTTTGACTTGTCCATTGGAACTCGCCACCGGAGACTTTCAGTACACCTTCAATTTTGCTCCCCGCCTCCGAGCTGTTGGTCTGCACTTTCAGCATGCCATTCTTCACCTCCACACTTCCGTCACCACCTCCCTCTGTGGTGATGTTGAAGTAACCTTCATTTCCGGAGTGCAGGCACTGCGAGCCAGCCCCATCCATCACCACGTGACCGGCCGTTAAATTGCCGTCATAGCTTCGATCGCTCTCCGCATCGTTCAGGAACTCCACGGTCTTGACCGTTATCTGCGGCGTGTAGCTACTCGTCTCAAGACCCTTGTGCAGCTTGAGCGCTCCGTTGTTGACTTCTAACCGTGAACCACCACTGTTCGGGTTGAAAACGCCCATGACCTCTAAGTTCCCATTCTCTACGATCAGAGTTCCGCTGTTGATGGTCAATCCTCCACCTATCGTGGTTGTCCCCCCCTGCGTCCCCTTGATGGTGGTTTGCACATGCTGAGAAATTCGGTTATCACCAGCATCGCCGTGGACAAAACCACCTTCTACTTTGTGAGACGTCTCAGTATTCTGCGCGCACAGCGTCAAGGTTCCCGTCAGACCACTCGCGTCGAAGATGCCAATGGTGTTCTCGCCGCCTAAAAATCTGTCTCTCGTTCCCTCGATCTGCACGGTTCCCTCGACCAGCATTCCCTCCATCTGGCCATTCCAAGTGTCCCCGTTACCCAGAATCAGGGTCACCCCTTTCGTGAACTTCAAACTCCCGTAGTCAAAGCCGTAAGTTCCAAGTTTCCCCGCCACCACAAAAGCATTCACACCATCAATGACATACCTGCCGTCTTCTCCACTGCCGAGTCCAGTATGACGGATCGAACCATTGTTACCAAGTTCCAAAGTGGCGCCCTCTTCCAGAGAGATGGAGCTCCCCTCCTGCAAGGTCAGAGGTCCGGGAGCAATGGTGACCCTCTTATCTGCGCCGATACGCATCTCTCCTGTCAGATTCACTGGACCCCCGTTGTAGCCGAACTTCACATTAGTCCCCAGCTTCATCCCGCCAGCATAGATTTTCCCTTCACTAAAGACTACCGTGCCCGTGCCCGACGTGATCAACGCCCCGGCATGCACCTCCCCACTCACGGTAATAGTCGCATCAGAGGATGTGCTGTTTGTGAAGGTCACCACATCGCTGTCTGTCGTCACTTTCTCGCCACCCTTTGTCCACTGGTCTGTCTGCGTTTCGGCGCTCCAGGTGAAATCTCGGTCGGCATCACTCGCCTCCCAAACGCACCCGATCTCATCACTATTACTCACTACGACCTTGAACTGTCCATTGTTTTCATCAAATGTCACCTCAACGCCGTCTCCCGCCTCCATGCGCAAGTGTCCCCCCTCGTTCATGGTCTTCAGAGTCGCTCCAGCGCCGTCCGTTGTGCCGCTCAGTCCAAACAGGTTGAAGTACACCCCCTCAGCCCAGTTTTCATCACCATGCGTTGCTACGTACAGGCTCAGTCCATCCAACTTGAGGGTCAAGTCGTACTCACCTGCAACCAGTTCCGTCAGTGATAAGGCGGCCCAATCATTCAAACCGTAGTGGAAGCTGATGCTGCCGTTAGCCGTCAGGTTGAGCGTGCCCACAGAGAGGTGATTATTCGCCTCCAGACTTCCTCCCGCCAATGTGATCTGCGCCACAGTGCCACCTGCGCTCATCCTGAGCGTGCCGCTCTGTACCACCAGAGCTGAATTTACCGTGGCTCCGTTCGTTATCTCAAGGGTGCCTGATCCCGCGTACTCAAACCGACTCACTGAAAGCGTGCCGCCGAAACTCCCGCCTGCTGACTCCAGACGCAGCGTTCCCTCGCCGGAAATCGTGCCGTTTCCGTTGTTGTAGCCGGCCAAGGTATTCTGCACCCTCAGCGTAGTGTTTTCGCCAAGTTGCACCGTGCCCGTCTCTCCCACATAAAGGCTGTACACTGTCGCCGTTATCGGGGTTTCCGAGGCCGCCATTGCCAGCGTCCCGGTCACATTCACCGTGTTGCCCAAGTTGGCGCCATTTCCCAAGTACATTCTGCCGGTCACACTCACGGCTCCCGCATGTCCCGGGCACAGATCCCCCATAAACACTTGACTCTCACTAGCTTCTCCCGATACGATCAGAGTGCTACCATTTGATGTAATTATTTTGCCTGTTCCGTACAGAGCTTTAATTGTGGTGGCCCAACTAGAGTAGGACAGCAATGTTTCACCATTGTTTGCAGCATTTAGCCGAACAGCTACGTTGCCAAGATTAATATTATCATTGAGGCTCAACGTACCCCCTGTCACAACGATTGCTGCTTCGTCGCTACTGCAGGAGAACCCGGTTCCCAGCGTCAAGCTTCCGCTCTGCAGGGTAAAGTTCGAACCGTTGAAATTTCCGGTCAGTTTGCCACTTCCCCCGTTGTACACCAGATCCGTTTCAATCGTTCCGGTGAATTCGCTCGACACGCCGGTGAGTTGGAGTACGCCGGAGCCGGTGACAGTGCCCGAGCCGCTGAGGGCGTTTGTGGCGAGTGTGGCGCCTTCCGCCACCTCCACGGTGTTCCCATCAATTGCGAGCCCGGCGGAGAAGGTGATGGTGTGGCCAGAGCCGGTTGCTTTGAAATTCCGCGTGAGCGTCGCGGCATCGGTGATCGTCAGATCCCCGGCGGTCATGTTCACGCCGTAGCCGACGCCCTCGCCCAGCACGCCGGAGGAGCCGAAAAGACCGTTCAAAGAGCCCCAGCTCGTTTCCGTCGTCTCTCCATTATCCCAGAGGGTGTACACCGTGTCGTCCGTCGCAGTCGCAAAGAGAGAAGCAGCTGCAGCCGCACGATGGGCATTCCGGATGTGGCTCGTTTCATCACCGGTGATACTGCCGGTGAAGATCATATCCGCACCGAGGGAAAGCGTACTGTCGGTGAGCGACACATTCCCGGTGACGGAGAGCTGCACGTCTTCGGAGAAGTTGGGGCTGACATTCTCTGCCGACAGTCCGCCCCCAATCTGTAAGTTGCGCGGCGTTTCCGGGTCATTTGATGCGAAGTTGTATTGCACCGGCTCCTGAGCCTCGCCACCGTTAGCTTCGAAGGCGGCGGTTGTCACATCATCTGCCAGGGAGACGTTGTGCTCCCCTTGCTGCGCCACAAAATGCACATCCGAGCCATTCACCCAGCTTTTCTCACCGGTTCCTTCTGGGTTCGCGTCGAAGTTCTTATCTGAACCACCCCAGGTGAGTTCGCTCTCCGCTTCGCCGCCGCCCCAGTACAAGTCGCCGGCTTCCACGCCCCAGCTGAGCGTGCCATCAGCGTTCAGAGCCAAGTTCTCGTAGTTGCCGATGCCGACGGCCACGCCATTCACGGTGAAAGTGAACTTGCCGAGCCAATCCTCATTCCACCCCTCAAAGAGTTTCACCCCACCGCCGCTGCCGGACCCGTCGCCGCCCAGGAAATCCGAACTCAGGTCGATGGTGAACAGAGTTTCGTCCTGCTGCACACTCAGGCCCTCGCCCAGGGTGATTACTTGCCCGGCGCTGCCGAGGCGCAGCTTGCTCCCTGTGCCCCAATTCCAGGTGCCGTCGATGGTAAAGCTCCCGCTCTGCACATCCAGAACGGCGTCGTTCCCCAATGTGAGGGAGCTGAGCGAACCCGAAATGCCACCCGCCAGCGTCAACTGCCCGGCCTGCACGCTCAGTGTGCCATCGGTAGCGGTCAGCGCGCCCGTGAAGGTGTTGTTGCTACCGCCGTCAATGGTCAGCGTGCCGCTCAGCGCCGTTGTGCCCTGCACAGTCAGGTTCTTGTCGCCGGTGCCGGCCCACTCGAACTCACCGGCGGTGATGCTCATGGCGCCGCTCACCGTCATCGACGCGCCGTCCTCCGCGCTCATGATCAACTTGCCGCCCGTCACATTGACTGAGCCGACTGCGAGTTGACCGGCGCTTTCCTGATTGTACTTTCCTTGGATCGTCTGCGTGCCGGCTGTCATCTTGAGCTCGCCGGAGAGATTCAGCGAACCGTTCCAGGTTTCGGTAACATCCTGCCCATTGAATTCCAAATCCGTCCCGTTGATGATACCGGCATACTGGAATTCAGAATCGCTGCTCATCAAACCCTTCTGCAAGGTCAGCTTCCCGGTCAACTGGAGCGTTCCCTTCCTCAGATCGAGCGTTGCACCAAGCGTGGTCTCCCCCGTCGTGGTAATCGAGGTGGTCGCATTATTGGAATCCAAGGTGACTTTGCCGGTCACTCCCGCTGCATTCAGAGTGCCGATGCTGTTGGTTCCGGAAAGGATCAGCTCTGTGCCGGCAGCCTCCAATTCTCCCAGCAAATTCACATTACTGAGGGTTGACCATTCCCCAACATCGTTCGCAAGATTGACGTGCAACTTGACCGTACCCTCGGCCGTCACGCCGCTCAAAGTGCCATCATTCGCGACACTCGTGATGACAGTGCCGCTGCCGGTGAATTTGCCGCCGTTTGAGGTCAGCGTGGTGACCGTGAGATTCTGCCCATCGCCAAGATTCACCGTGGAGTTTGCACCGAGGATCAGTAAACCGATTGAGCTGCCGGCCGAGCCGTTCAGAGTCAGGGTGTCTCCCTCACCGATCAGCGACACCGAGCTGCTGTGCAGACCCCCGCCTACCGTCACCGAGCCGCCGTTGGAAAGAGTGATAGCCCCGCCGTTCGCGGCCGAATCATTGGCAGCGTTCGCATACCAGCCGTCCACCGCCAGAGAGCCGCCGTTAATGGTCAGCGTCTGTTGGTTGACCATGTTGCCGCGCACCTTGACCTCACCGCCCGTGATGGAGGAAGAAGTATCGTAGCTGATGCTCAGATGCCCAAAGACTTCCACCAGACTGTCCGTACCATTCACAACCAGCTGCTTGACCTGCAGCAGGTCGTTATCGGTGTACTCGTCTTTCTCCGTACCAATAGCCACCGAACCTTCCCTGCCGTCGCCATTGCCGACGTTCAGTATAAAGGCATGACCGTGGGAGAAGAATTCGCCGTTATCGCTGCTGGCGCCACTCAGGGACGCTGCCTTCAAAGTGCCGCCGCCGTTCACATTGATGGTGGCGTCTTCCGTTCCTTCAAAAGCTCCGGTTACTTGCAATATGCCGTTTTGGATTGTCAGCGTACCGGATTCAAACTTCAGATTGCCGCTGACCGTAGAGGTCCCTCTTCCGTCGATGGTGGTTTGAGAGCCGCTGCCCAGCGTCAGCAAGCCGGACAGCCCGCTCGTGAGGGTGTTGATGGTGTTCGTGCCGCTGAGGGTGGCATTTGTGCCGCTCACCTTCAACTTATTCGCGTTGACGTTCGACGCGGTGAAGCTCTCGCCCGCGCTCGCCAACGCCAAGGTGACGTTCTCGTCGAATTGGAAATGTTTGGTGCTTATATTAAACGTTTGTCCCTCGTCAAAGTTGATCTTGAAGGTGCCGAGTCCCGTCACGTTGATGGTGTTGCCTTGACCAACCACGGTGCCGTGTACCCCCAGCTCGAAGACGGAGTCTGCCCCGACCAGCTCAATCCCCTGGCTGTTGTTGCCGAGGACGAGTCCGGGGTTGCCCTGGCTTCCCTGGATCCGGTCGAACTTCGCCGTTACGCCATCTTTCACCACGAACTTATCATCATTGTCAATGTACACATCCACCTCGAAAGTCGTATCGGTACCGACAGTGATGGCGCCTGCGGAATGGATTTGCGCAGAATCCGGATCCCCCTCGACGGAGAAGCCCTTGCCAGCACCATCGAAGGTCAATGTGCCGGCCTGCGTGCTCCCCACGATGTTGATGGTGGCTTGTTGGGTTGTCCCATTGGTGAACGTGACATTCTTACTCGTATCAGTCACCCCGCTTCCCGTGGTCCATTGGTTGGCGCCTCCCTCTGCTGTCGCGTTCCATGTGAATGAGGTGCTGCCATCTCGCACGTCCCATTCAAACTGATTACCGGGATCTACATTCCAAGTGAGGTAGCCATTGTCATCCAGCGTCAGCCCCTCGTAATCCCCCGTGGGAGTCGCCCCACCCACCGTGAACTGGAAGTAATCCTTCCACTCGACCTGCAGCCCGTTGAAGAGCCGCACGCTGCCGCTGTCGCCCAAGAAGTCGGCGCTCAAGTCGATGGTGAGTTTGTTCTCGGTGCTGCCACGCAGCTGCAGGCTCCCGCCCAGCGTGATCGTTTGCTCCGCGCTGCCGAGTATCAACTTGCTGCCGGCTGCCCAGGTCAAGTCGCCGTCGATCTTCAGGTTCCCGGCCTGCACCGTCAGCGTTTTGCCTTCAGCGAGGGTAAGTGCGGTCAGACCGCCGTTGCCCGCGAGGTTCGCGATAGTCAGGTTCTCGTTGACTGTCAGCGAACCGCCATTCACCTTCGTCTCGCCACTGAGAGTGGCTGCGTGGTTCATGATAAGCCTGGCGCCGCTTTGGATCTCGATCTTACCCGTGTACCCGCTCATGTCTGCATCCACTTGCAGGGTGCCGCCGTTCACCACGATGCCGCCCGTGCCGACAAGCGTGCCGCCCGCATCCAGTTTCAAGGTCCCAGCCCCCTTCTTCGTGAGGGTATGCCCTTCCCCCACGTTCAGTTCCTTCATCAACGTCCATTCGTAAAGCCTCCCCCCATCACCTGTGTCCTTCAGCACACTGATGCTCGTGTCCGCCTCAGTCTTAACATTCCAGTAAATGCTGCCCACATGATCCTCATCTCTATTCAACCCCAGCACCAGCGCCGCATCTGCACTCCCCGACCCTTCAGCGCCGGAGTATTGGTAAGAAGCGCCGGAGCCGTGCCCTGCTAGGTGCAAAGTGCGAGTTTGGGTGGTGGCGCCAAGCACTCGGCTGCGTATCATCAGCGAGCTGTTGTTCTCCACCCATAAGTTCTCGACAACGCCGATACCGTGTTCAGTCGCAGAAGCCCCCTGCTCACCGTTTATAACGAGAGTCGTCTTGTTCGCTCCCCCTTTAGTCGAGCGAAGTTTCAAATTGCCGATGGTTTGCCCCTGATGCGTGCTCTCACTGTTCCAGAAGAACGCCCACAGGATGCCCGCTTGTCCTCTATCACTTTGTATAAGTCCCGTATCCTCCAACACGATGGAACCGGCTCCACTCGCGTAATTATTGCCCGAATCGGTCAAATCCCAGCGTTCGTAATTTGCCGCAGCGGTCCCTCGAAGCACCAGCTCGGTTCCCGCCCCCAGCTCCATGTGTTTAAAGAGGAATTTTCCATTCCCAGCCGGCGCAGAGGTAATGATGAGCTTCGTCCCGTTACCCGACAGCGACAGACCCTCGGAGTGCACCGCCCCTGTGCCGGAAAACGTGAGCTGAGCCGAGCCACTTGCGCCGCCCACCTGGATCTGACCACTCACGGTGTTTGCCCCTGCACCGGTGAACGTGGCGTTGATTTCCTCCTCCACCTTCAGGTTTTGCCCGACGGTGAGAGTATGGCTGCCCAAATCGAACGTATAACTTTGCGGACCCTCCGCGCTCGCACCTTTCTGCACGGCCATGTCACTCTGCAGCTCGATGTTTTCGCCCAGAGTCACGGTAATCGGAGCCGTGTTGGTGCCGGCAAAAACCACGCTCTTCGTGCCGCTAAACGCCTCGTTGTGTCCATCCCCCCAAACATTTCCATCCGCCTGACTCGTCCAGGTCATCGCTGCTCCGTCTCCACTCCAAGTCAGGGGACGATTCGGGTCATCAGTCTCAAACGACAATGTTCCATCCTCATTCAGCGTGCAGCGGTAACCTTCCGCCACGATGTTCGTACCTATGGCAGACACCAAGTCCGCCGCGCCATCGCCCGTGAACAAGGTGAGTTGGCTGGTTCCGGCATTTGCACCAGCCCAATCGGCCAGCCCATCCAGCGTCAGCTTCAGAGTTTGATTATTAGAGGTGAATGAGCCAATCTGCAACTGGGCAGCGCCGGAAGCGTTCAACACCATGCAGAGGATCGCGCTCTCTCCCTCCTCCGCCTGCGTCAACACCAGGCTGCTAATATGATTCGCTGTTCCGTTCAGGGTCAACTGCGTACCACGCCCCATGCTGACGCTACCCTGCGCCGCGCTCAAGGCGCCGCTCAGAGCCACTGTGCCGTGGGAGATGTCGAACTGGCTGCCATCGCCATTCAAGGTCACACCGGCCGCCGTGAGATTGCCGGCGCCCCATTCCAAGGTTGCCTCATCGGACACGGTGATTGCACCCGTGGAGAGATCCGGATATTTCTCCGCATCATCGTTTAAGAACAAATCTTCTGCCCCACCGAAGTGCAAAGTACCGCCTGCCACCTCAATAGCTCCGATACTCAGGCTCTTCCCATAGAAAGTTTGCTTGCCGACGCCGCTCTTCGTGAGCGTTCCGGTGACGCTGAGATCTCCTTGGAATTTTTCACTCCCGAGCGGTCCTTGAGCTGACACGTCTGTGTCTTCTGCTCCGACCTCAGTTTTCAGAGCCCCCGCAATGATACTGGCACCAAATAACCAATCGCTGCTAAGTCCGTGCTTGAATGTGGCAGTTCCACTTACCTCAACAGTTCCGGCAACAAGCTCACTCTCGTTGCGGTTATAGCCTCCGATTGAGCTTTTCCCTTCCACCGTGAGATTGCCCGCGCTGACAGTAAATGTGCTGTCGAGATACAGGTTGAAGTTCCCTACGGTCACATCCCCGCTTGTCACCGTCACTGCAGTTTTTATTGGCTCATTATTGAGGATGTCAGCAGACATGTTCCCCTGCGTGTAGTCGCCGGCTACGGTCAATCCCTGTCCTACGTTCAAAATCCCGGCGCCAATCGTGAGATCATGAAGAGAGACGTTCCCGAACAGCGTCTGATTCGCGCCGCTCACGGTCAGGCTCAAATGACTATCGGAAACGCTCCCTTGCAAGGGACCATTTGTGCCCAGATCTCCGTCGAAGGTGTATGTGTCGGTTCCGTTAAGCTCCAGCTCGGCGTAGCCCGTGCCCTCTTCCCCGGCAATGATGTAGCCGCCGGCAATGGAGTTCAAGCCGTACACCGTGAGCGTCTGCTTCGCTGCCTCGGCCGCGCCTCTTCCGAGAATCAGGTAGGGAGCACGCCCGCTACTGCCAGTACTACTGAAGCCCAAAGTCCCCGCCAACGTGCCGCCGCCAAGGAACTCCACGTGCGCGTCACCCATAGGATCCCCCGTTCCGTCATAGGAACCAATCAGCAGATTGTGCGAAGTGCCAGCAGTTCCGGTGACCACCTGCCCAGTCGCCTTGAACACGGAGCCGATCTGTACCGAAATGAGCGTGTCTTCCTCGATCACGAGGGAACCGGTCAGGCTTACGGTGCAGCCTACAGGAGCGCCGTTAACTTTACTTTGTGAATTGATTCTCAGAGCTCCTGCCCACGCGCTCTCATTGTACCTTCCCCCCAAATGCAGATCTGCAGCAAGAGTCGTATTCGACTTGAGGAAAAGCATAGCATCCTTCACGTAGATGTCGCCGATGGTGGTGTTCTCCGCGATTGTCCATCCCGAGTACCTGAACTGACCGCCTGTGAACATCAAGTCTTTGATATGACCGCTCAGAGAAAGCGTTCCGGCGGCAAACTCTCCTGTCCCAGCCGCTGTGAGCTTGACGCTGATGGCGCTATCTGCGCTATCTCCACCTTGCAAGGTCACCGTTCCGTTGTTGAAGTTCCCCACATACGTGACTGTACCACTTTGATTCACCGTCTCTCCACCATTTACTGTGTACGAACCGGGGCTGAATTCGCTCTCATCCGGCCAACCACCGTCAAGGGAAATCTCCGCAGGGAGAGCATCGCCGGAGGCAATCTGAAGGAGGTCGAGAGAATCATCATCCTCATCATCTTCCTCATCAGCAAGAGTAACGGCGGGAAGCTCATCGGCCGGGGATTCATCTTGAGCAGCAGCCCGCGCCTGGGAAGCAGAGATGGCAGATAGCGCGGCAAAAGCAGCGGCAATGCCGGAAGCGGAGGCGATGGTCGTGGCAACGCCGGAGGCGGGCAAAGAAAGTGCGGCAAGGCAAGCCAGCAGAGCCTTGCGAAGACCGGAAGGAAGGTGGAGTTTCATAGTGGGGTAGTGTGGATAAACCGTACAGACGGAAGAAGCGCGCGCGTGGCGCGCTCCCCTAACCAGAGACACCAGTCTACCTCTTTCCAAAAGCGATGTACAGCTTCTTTTTTGCATCCGCCGTTTTTTTCTCTCCGGCACTCGATTTATTTCC